>CAMNEH010000182.1 GCA_946536315.1 uncultured Clostridia bacterium | reverse complement strand
AGTTTACCATGTATCAGGACAAGACGCTGGTGTGCCGTGACTGCGGTAAGGAATTTGTGTTCACCGCCGGTGAGCAGGAATTCTATGCCGAAAAGGGTTTCCAGAATGAGCCTTCTCGTTGCCGTGAGTGCCGCATCGCGAAGAAAAATCAGCGCGGCGGTCCCCGCGTGATGTACGATGCAATCTGCGCACAGTGCGGCGCGCCGACCAAGGTGCCCTTCGAGCCCAAGGATGATCGTCCGGTGTACTGCAGCGAGTGCTACGCGAACATGCAGCGTCGGTAATCGCAAGTTTCCTAACGTCAACTACCAGAGCCCGTCTCTTCGGAGACGGGCTCTTTTCATATATCATGGCTGGAGTGGTCTGCCGGCCTGGTCACGGAAAGGCGCTGACCGCCTCCGCCCAGGCAGCCGGTACGGTCAGGATCGCTGCGCCGTCGATCGTCAGGTAAAGTCTGCCGTCCTCTGACGGATACAGCGCCAGCTCAAGCGGGTGCTCGCCGTTTTCCGGGGTCACGGTGATCTGGGCTGACGGGACGGCGTCGCCGGACGGCGTCCACGGGACGTCCAGGAGCGACGCGCCGGACAGCGCCCTGAGCGAGGCATAATACGCGCTGAACGCCTCGGCCGTCACCGTCCGCCCCTCCGCACTGACGCGCAGATCGTACAGGATGTTGCCGTTCTCGTCCGTCTCCAGCGCGTTATTGGGCAGCACACGTTCGGTATACCGCACGCGGTACCGCGCGCTTTTGCCGACCGCGTCGACGTCGACCGCCGACAGGTTGTTCAGCTCATACGCAAACGGCGTCGCTGCCAGCATCGTCCGCCAGTCAAAATTCCTGAGGAAGCTGAACGTGACGACCGTGCCGGTCATGATGTCCCCATTGTACAGATAATAATCCGCGGTTTCAGAATACGCGCCGCCCTGGAGAATGGTGATATTGCTCTCCGGCAGATGAAAGGTCAGGGTCTCCCCCTCTTCGTTCGGCACCGTGACCACCGAAGCCGCAAAATCCAGGCTCAGTGTCGCCACCGGCGATGTCAGGCCGTATTGGGCCCTGTTCTCCATGCTGTCTTCGGCCGTCCAGGTCGAAAACCGGATATTGCCCAGCGCGGTCAGCAGGGCGGACATCGCCGTCCCGTCCAGCGGAAAGCTGGCGGGCCGCGTCATCATCCAGCCGCTGTCGAGGCGCTCCGCCTGGAAATCCACGCTCTCCGAGATGGTGATCCGATCCACCAGATCGCCGTCGATCGCGGGGCGGGTGACCGAATGCAGCGCGTAGAAAGGCACGTTGATGGCGTCCATCACGTCGGAGGTGACTGTGAATACGCGCCGGTCACCGCTCACGCGCGCATAATACCGTACCTCATCCATCGGCGCGGCGTTCCCCAGCGCGATCGTGTACGTCTCCCCCGTGGACAGGACCACGTCCGCGGCGCATACCGCCGGGGAAAGCCCGAACTCACTCAGCTCATCGTCCTGCGCGTCGTCCAGCGTCGCCACCACCGTGTCCGCGGTCAGGTGCGTGACGTAGTACGCCAGCACCTTCATGTTCTCCTCCCGCAGCGGATAATCCGGATCGCCGTCCAGCTTCAGCCGGTCCTCCTGCCAGACGAGGGCATAGGCGTCCGAGCGCTTCGGCGAAACAGTGACGCGCGCAAGCTGAGATTCGTCGCGGTCGATCAGCGTCAGGTCCGCCGCGTCCTCCGTCGTCGTGTCGTTTGTGACCGCGGCCGGGCGCGTGAGCAGATAAAGGCACACAGCCAGGATCAGCAGCGCGCCGGACGCCAGCAGAAGCTGGCCCTTTCGCCGGATGGGACGGCGCTGTACAGTGCGCACAGGCTTCATTGGCAATCAGCTCCTGTTTACAGATGCCGTCTCGGCATCAGGACCAGCAGCGCAGCCGCCACCACCAGCAGCGGCAGCACCGCGCACGCCAGCACGGCAGGCGTCACGGAGCCCAGCGAGAGCCCGGGCCGCGCGGCGCTCTTGACATTGATGTCCAGCGAGATCGGCTTTTCCTGACCGGCAGTGCGCAGCAGGGCGCGCAAAAAGGCGTCCTGATAGGTATTGTCATAGACCCAGTCCTCCGTGAACATGGCGTCGCAGCCGATCACGAGGACCGTGCCGGTGACCGTGTCCTCATCATACCGCCGCGCCAGCGCCGCCAGATCAAACTGTCCGGACGGATCGCCTTCCTGGCGGTCCAGCGTCGTCGCGCCGTCCTCAAACAGGCGCAGGTAGGCGTCGCCGCTTCTGAGCAGCGCCTGCGCGTAGACGCGGATATCGCGGTCCTCCGCCACCTGCACGGCGCGCGCGCCGGGCATGACCAGGATCTCCTGCCCGTTGGCCAGCAGCGCCTGCGTTTCCGGCGCGGCCTGCATATAGGGCAGCAGCGTCGCCGGAGAATCACTGTAATAGCTGGTCGGATCTTCGCCGGACGCGACGACGATGCCGGGCCGGAAGGAGAGCCCGAACTCGCCGAGCAGCGCGTTCAGGCGGGGCAGGTCGACCGGGCTGTCAT
>CAMNEH010000181.1 GCA_946536315.1 uncultured Clostridia bacterium | reverse complement strand
GCCCGCTGCGTATTGCCGTATGTCCGGCGCTGCTGCTTGAATATCTCGGTGAAGCTGATGGGCATTGATTGCCGTTTCATCGTCCTGTCATTCTGCCACTTCCGCCAGGAATTTCATTTTCAGCCAGCCGGCGCGGATTTCGCCGATCCCGAAGAAATCTTCGCCGGCATAGACGGCGCAGTCTCCCTCCGGCACGGACGGTTTGACCGCGACGGGCACGCCGTTGCGCGCGTGAAAGCGTTCTCCGTCGGACAGCGCCCACCGGGGCATCCCTTCAAGCGGCCAGTCCGGCGGCAGGAGGTATTCCGCCAGCCCGCCCCGGTCCGCCGCCGCGCGGAGGCGCTCGCACGTGACGCTGTCCCGCAGGGAAAACCGGCCCGAGCGCGTGCGGATCAGCATGCGCATATGCGCCGGACGGTCCAGCGCCTGACCGATATCGTGGAACAGCGTGCGGATATACGTGCCGCTCCCGCACGTCACCTGCAGGCGGTAGCCGTCGTCCCCGGCGCGGGAAAGGATGTCACACCGCCCGATCCACGTGGGCCGCGGCTGAACGGTCACGGTCTGGCCCGCCCTGGCGAGGGCGTACAGCGGGCGGCCGCCGCGCTTGACCGCCGAATACATGGGCGGCGTCTGCAGGATATCGCCCAGGAAGCGCTCCTGAATGACGGCAGCCAGCGCATCCGGCGGCGGCGCGCCGCGCCCGGGCAGGATCACTGTGCCCTGCGCGTCCTGCGTATCCGTCGCGCCGGTGAAGCTGATCTCCCCCACGTACGATTTGGATCTGTCGGTAAAATATTGCTGCAGCCTGGTCGCTCGGCCGACCATCACGGGCAGCACGCCCGCGACCTCGGGGTCCAGCGTGCCCGAATGCCCGCATTTTTCGCCCGTCAGCCGCTTCACAAACGCAACAGCCGCCGCGGATGACATTCCGGGCGGCTTGAGCAGGTTCACATAACCATTCAAGGGTGTCGCTTCATCTCCTCATCGATCGCGGCAAGCGCGAGGGGCACTGCCTGCGCCATCGGCATTTTCAGTGTCGCGCCGGCCGCCGCCTCATGCCCGCCGCCGCCGAGCGCGACGGCAATGCTCTGCGCCGAATACGGCGGCAGCGTGCGGAGACTGAAGCGCGTCACGCCTTCCTCACGGCTGTTGACAAAGCAGGTGACCGATACGCCGTCGATGTACAGGCCGTAATTGACGATGTTTTCGCTGTGCTCCGCCCGCGCGCCGACGTCCGCGAAATCCTGCGGGCCGACGGACATCATCGTGGCCTTGCCGCCGTGCAGGAAGGTCAGGCTGTTCAGCGCCCTGGACAGCAGGCCCAGATACTCGCTGTCCCGCATCAGGTGCAGCTGCCGCGACCAGAAGCACAGGTCAAAGCCCGTGCCGACCAGCTCGGCCATGATCTCAAACACCTCGGCATCGGTGTTGGAATAGCTGAAATTGCCCGTATCCATGCTGATCGCCGTATACAGGCACACGGCGATGTCCCGGGTGAGCGGCGCGCCAAGCGCGCGCAGGAGGCGCATCACCACGCAGCCGGCGGCCGCGGCATCGGGGTCCACCTCGTTCTCGGCGGCGAACAGCGGGTTGGTCGCGTGATGATCGATCTGCAGGCGGACCGGCGCGCGCAGATAAATATCCGCGCTCGCGCCGACGCGCGGGAGATCCGCGGCGTCCAGGCTCATGGCGGTATCAAACTCGCCCGTGACCGCATCCGGCCGGACGATCTGCTGAGCGCCGGGCAGCGGCATAAACTGCCTGGGCACCGGATCCGCGCAGCAGGCCACGACCGTTTTGCCCATGCCCTCCAGCAGGTGCTTAGCCGCCAGCAGGCTGCCGATGGCGTCGCCATCCGGCGCGATATGCGTGCACAGGAAGACCCGCCGGCTGGCGCGCAGCGCGGCGATCAAAGCGTCATTCTGAAATGGTTTCATCCGTACTTTCCTCAGAGGGCTTCAGCGAGTTCAGCACCTGGGAAATATGGATGCCGTACTCGATATTCCGGTCGCGCTCAAACAGCAGCTCTGGCGTGTAGCGCAGGTCCACCTGACGCCCCAGCTCCCGCCGGAGGAAGCCGGAAGCGTTCTTCAGCGCCTTCATAAAGCCGTCCGCCAGGTCGTCCTCCAGGATGCTGACATAGGTTTTGGCATAGCGCAGGTCGCGGGTGACCTCCACCCGCGTGATGGACCAGGTGCCGTCGATCCGCGGGTCGTTCAGCCCGCGGATCAGGGCGTCGAGCGCGTGCCGGACCTCCTCGGAAATCCGGTCGATACGATAGCTGGGCATAATACTCCTTTGGTGATCAGGCCTCGATCTTTTCCTCGGTGAAGCACTCGATCACGTCGTTTTCCTTCAGATCGGCATAGTTTTCCAGGCTGGCGCCGCACTCGTAGCCGGAGGCGACGTCGTGCACGTCGTCCTTAAAGCGGCGCAGCGAGGACAGCTTGCCCTCGAACACGACCACGTTGTCGCGCAGCAGGCGTACGCTGGCGTTGCGCGTCAGCTTGCCGTCGGTCACGTAGCAGCCGGCAATCGTGCCCGCGCCGGTGATGTGGAAGACGTTCCTGATCTGGGCGTGGCCCAGGATGACCTCGCGGAATTCGGGCGAAAGCATGCCCTTCATGGCCTTCTCGATATCCTCGATCGCCTGGTAAATGATGCGGTACAGGCGGATGTCGATGCCTTCCTTGTCCGCCGCGGCGCGCGCGGAGGCGTCCGGACGGATGTTGA
>CAMNEH010000180.1 GCA_946536315.1 uncultured Clostridia bacterium | reverse complement strand
GGCGATGCGGTTCCAGGCGGAGATGAAGCGCTCCTCCGTCACCTCGTTCAGCAGCTCAAAGGCGATATGCCGCGGATCGCCGCCGCAGCGCGCGGCCAGCGCCTCCCACAGGCGGTAAAAGCGCTCCTGCAGGCCCTCATTTTCAAAAAAGCCGCCCTCGCCCTCTCCCTGGTCAAAGGAGAAGCCCGCCGTCTTGTGCAGGTCGATGACCGCGTTCAGCCCGTGCTTCAGGCACCACTGTACGGCGCGGTCCAGGCGCTCAAAGCCGCGGGGGTCCTCGCTGCCGTCCGACTTTTCAAAGATATTGTAATCGACCGGGACGCGCACATGGTCCAGGCCCCAATCCGCGATCCGCGCGAGGTCCTCCTCCGTGATGAAATGGTCCAGCCGCTCCTCAGAGTAGTCACACTGGCTCATCCAGCCGCCCAGGTTGACCCCGCGGTAGAATCCAAGCTCCTTCAGCATATGCCATACCTCACTTTCCATCGATACTGCCTAAAGGATAATCCATCATCCGTCGCAAGTCAAGCTTGTAAAAAAAGCAGTCCGGCCCTATAATGGACACAGCAGATCACTCACGGGAAAAAGGAGCGATGGACATGATGGATCAGAATGTGTACACACGGCCCCTGGCGCTGGATAAGCTGCGCATCTCAGACGGCTTCTGGCACGAATACCAGCTGCGCGTCCTGGACAAGGTCATCCCCTACCAGTGGGAGGCGCTGAACGACCGCGTGCCGGGCGCGGACAAAAGCGGCTGTGTCAGCAATTTTGAGGTCGCGGCGGGGCTGAAGCAGGGCGCGTTTTACGGCTGCGTGTTTCAGGACAGTGATGCCGCCAAGTGGCTCGAGGCGGTGGCGTACGCGCTGACACTCCGGCCGGACCCGGCGCTCGAAGCGACCGCGGACGGCCTGATCAGCACCATCTGCGCGGCACAGCAGCCGGACGGCTACCTGGACACCTACTATATCATCAACGGGCTGGACAAGCGTTTCAGCAATCTGCGGGACAACCATGAGCTGTACTGCTTCGGACACATGACGGAGGCCGCGGTGGCGTATTACCACGCGACCGGCAAGGACACGCTGCTCAACGCCATGATCCGCTACGCGGACTGCATCGACCGCGAGATCGGACCGGAGGAGGGCAAGAAACGCGGGTATCCGGGCCACGAGGTGGCCGAGATGGCGCTGATCCGCCTGTATGAGGTGACGAAGGACGAAAAGCACCTGCGGCTGGCCAAATATTTTATCGACGAGCGCGGCCGGGAGCCCCTCTATTTTGACGAAGAGGGGCGGAAAAACGGCAGCCGCTTCTACTGGGAACACACCCATTTCCGCTACCAATATTACCAGGCCGGGCGGCCGGTGCGCCGTCAGCACGACGCGGAGGGCCACGCGGTCCGCGCCGCATACCTGATGAGCGGCATCGCGGACGTGGCGCGCGTGACCGGGGACGGGACGCTGGCAGAGACGGCCCGCGCGCTGTGGGACAGCGTGACGAAGCGCCGCATGTACATCACCGGCGCCATCGGATCCAGCCATGTGGGCGAGTCCTTCACCTTCGACTATGACCTGCCAAATGACACAGTCTACGGCGAGACCTGCGCCGCCATCGGGCTCGTGTTTTTCGCGCGGCGGATGCTTGAGACAGCACCGAAGGCGGAGTACGCGGACGTGATGGAGCGCGCGCTGTACAACGGGGTCATCAGCGGCATGTCGCTGGACGGGACGCGCTTCTTCTATGTCAACCCGCTCGAGGTGCTGCCCGAGGCCTGTGAAAAGGATGAGAACAAGCGCCATGTGCGGCCGGAGCGGCAGAAGTGGTTCGGCTGCGCCTGCTGCCCGCCCAACCTGGCGCGCCTGCTGGCGTCCGTCGGGCAGTACATGGTCACGCAGAACGGGCGGGCGGCCTTCATCCACCTGTATATCGGCGCTGAGCTGGAAGTGGACCTGGGCGGACAGGCGCTTCAGCTGAAGCTCGGCAGCGGCCTGCCCTGGCACGGTGCAGTGCGCCTGAGCGTGCAGGCGGGCAGCGCGGAGGGCACGATCGCCCTGCGTGTGCCCGGCTGGTGCCCCGGCTGGACGCTGAAGGTCAACGGCTCTTCGGTCGAAGCGATACCGGAGGACGGATACCTGAAGCTCAGCCGCCTCTGGCAGCCGGGAGACACGGTCACACTCGATCTGGCCATGCCGGTCACCCGCATGGCCGCGCATCCCAGCGTGCGGGAGGACGTTGGCCGGGTCGCCGTCACCCGCGGTCCCCTGGTCTACTGTCTGGAGCAGGCGGACAACGGCCCCGGCCTGCATCGCCTGCGCCTGCCGCGTTCCGCGGCGTTCACCGCACATGAGGAGCCCGGGCTGCTGGGCGGCGTGACGGCGCTCACAGCCGAGGGCATCCGAGAGGAGGATACGTGGGACGGGGACGCGCTCTACGCGCCGGTCCGGGACGCGAAACAGTCGCCGCAGACGCTGACCTTCATCCCCTACTACGCCTGGGCCAACCGCGGCGTAGGCGAGATGAGCGTATGGGTCAGGGAATAGGCGATCAGGTAAGATGATCCTTTGGGCCATACAGCCCATCGGGATATGGAGAATGATGCACCATGGATCTGTCAAAATATGATGGAAAACACGTCCGGATCACGGACAAATGGAACGAAGTCTTCACCGGCATGGCGAATCATGCAAACGCCGATTTTCTGGAGTGCGAATATGGCGGTGAGGAAGACGGCATTTTCATTGAAGACTGCCTGATTTACCATTCGCAGATCGTTT
>CAMNEH010000179.1 GCA_946536315.1 uncultured Clostridia bacterium | reverse complement strand
GGCGCGGAAGGCCAGGCGGACGGCCCGCGGCGGGCCGTCCTCAAATCGTATCGCCAACAGGCGGTAGCCGAGCGCGGCCATCGCGGCCTCAGCCAGCGCGGCCAGCGATTTCAGCTGCGCAAAGCTGCGGCCGGCGATGCGCAGCGCCTGCGTGACGCCATACAGCAGCGCGCCGCCGCCTACGGTGACCAGCGGCACACACTCCGCCGGCGGCACGACCACAGCGGGGCAGACAGGCACAGTCTCCGGATCCGCGACGCGCACCGGCGCCGCAGATCCGTACACGCCCCTCAGCGCGGCGATCACCCGCGCGCGGTCGTCCATCACGTCCAGACCTCCCCCGCCACATCCGTCAGCCGGCGCTGCAGCAGCGCCTCCATGTGTGCGGGATAGACCCGCAGGTCCGTCAGCTCATAGGTCGCGGACATATCGCCGATGGGCCGCAGAACGTCGCCCGCGCGCAGGTCCCAGCCCGGCTCCAGCACCAGCCGCAGGCCTTCCGCAGGGCTGAGGCCATCCTTTACGCGGCACTCTGAGGCCGGCAGCCGGTAGACGCGGGCACGCAGCCAGCCCTCACGCAGCGGCGCACGCAGGACCTCGTCGCCGTCCGTGTACTCCGACGGCCGATACCAGATGAAGCCCTGCTGCCAGTTCAGCTTTCCGCGCATGTCTTCACCCCCGCCCGCGCCAGCGTGTACGTCCGGAGCTGGCGGCGGATGTCCTCCGGCAGCGCGTCCATCCGCGCGGTCACGCCGCCCTCGGTCCGCGCGGACTCGCCCTCGAGACCTCGCCGGTTATAGCGCAGCACCGCCAGCTCGATCACCGCCGGGACCAGCCCCTCCGGGAGCTCCCGCCGGCCCGTGACCGCCAGCGCCAGCGCCTCTGACTGCATGAGGAGGACGGCCAGCAGACCGTCCTCCTCCGTATCCTCCAGGCCCAGGAGCGTCCTGAGCCGGGAAAGTGCAAGTGTTGAGTCCATAAGTCCTCCAAAGGTAAGGCCGGGACGCGATGGCGTCCCGGCCTCAATGAATACTGAAGACTTAAAACTTAAAACTTAAAAATATTATTCATTCTTCAGTCTTCAGTCTTCAGTCTTCAGTTTTTCCCTCCCCCGGCTTAGGCCGCGGGGGCGGCGTGGTAGTAGATGCCCTTGAGCTTGTTGTCGTAGACATCGGTGATGCCGACGACGCGATAGCCGAACTTCCAGGCGTCCGCGTCCTGGTTCTGCTCGGGCGTGATGATCTTCGGCTTGACGTGCTTGTTGAACTGGATCGCCGCGGGCTTATGCACGCAGAGGAAGTTCAGGTTCAAGCCGCCGGAGCCCTTGCTGTAGCCGCCGGCGCCGCTGGTGGCGAGGCTCAGCTTGGTATACATGCGGGACTGCGGCACGTCGATGATCCGCTGGAAGCGGGCCAGCACCGCGCGGGACTTGGTGGTGTCGAGGTCATCGACCAGCGCGTGCAGGGTCGGGGTGATGAACAGGTAGCGCTCGGTCGCGGGGACTTCGTTCTCGTCCATGTTGTTGGCGCAGGCGCGCAGCGCGGACACAACGTCGGCGCCGGTGGCCAGCGCGGCGGCGGTGGCGGCGGTGACGCCGGTCTTGCTGCAGTACTGCGCGATGCGGTAGGCGTCGATCTCGGGCGCGACCTGGGTGCGGATGAACTCGCCCGCCAGGCGGCCGAAGGCGATGCCCGCGGACTCGGCGTTGTCGACATTGTCGACCACGAACATCCTGCCGCGGTCATAGGCGCAGGTATAGGTCTCCAGCTGGTAGGTGACATCGCCGAGGGTGTAGCCGCTGGACTTGTTGTAGTTGACCAGGCCCTGCATGGAGAGCTTGGGCACGACGATCTCGCCGGCGTTCGCGCCGGCCTGGACCAGCTCGTTGGGCCCGTCCAGCACGCTGGTCAGGGCCGCGTTCTTGTAGACCTCGTCCAGCAGCGGGACGAAGCGGGATACTTTGGCGATAGAATTTGCCATGGTGTTTTACCTCCGTTATTCTTTCTTGATGCCCATCGCGGCGGCGATCGCGGCGAAGGTGTCGTCCTCGGTGGGATGGGCCGCACGTGGCGGTTCCGCGCCGAGACGGGCGCGGACGCGCTCGCTGACCGCGGTGTTGAAGGCGTCGGCGAGGAGGGTCAGCGTCTCCCCGGCACGCTCGTCACTGGACAGGTCCAGGCAGCCGAACAGCGTATCCGGCAGAGCCTTGTCCTTCATCGCCTGGCGGCAGCGGCTCTCGCGTTCACGCAGGGCCAATGCCCGCTCGCGCGCCTCCAGCTCGCGGACGCGCTCGCTCAGCGCGTCCATCGCCGCCGGCACAGCTTCATTCGGTACAGTGTTTGCCTGCTCCGCCTCAACGGCGGGGCGATCGGTGTTTTCGTTCATGATCAGTCTCCTATTCAAAGCTATTCACTCTTTGTAACTGTTCAGGTCTTCCTCCGGCACGACGCTGCGCGTGAACCTGCACTCGACCCCTGCGGGATCGAGCGGCGGCGCGCCGGTCAGGGCCAGGACGCGGGCGTAGATGGCGAGGCGGTTCTTCAGCCCCTCGCGGAACCAGCGCTCCTTGACGCAGGCCATCTGCTCCAGGCCCATCAGCTTATAGCGCATGGCGACGCCGCTCTGGTTTTCCGCGAAGTGCGTGTCCGATAGGTCCGGCACGAAGCAGAACTTGTGGATGTCCTCGCGCAGGGCGGCACGCAGGACCTCCGTATCCGCCTCATGCAGGGTGTGCGTCAGGTACTGCGCGCTCGCCTCGCTGTCCGGCAGCGAGAGGCAGCGCTCGCGCCGCAGCCGGCGCGCCGGGTCCTCGTCCGGCACGCGCTCCTCGGTCACCGTACCGTCCGGGGCGGTCACGGTGCGCGTGCGCCAGCCCTGCTCCAGCTGGCAGCCGGTCAGCACCAGCAGGCTGTCGGCGAAGCTCTCCTTG
>CAMNEH010000178.1 GCA_946536315.1 uncultured Clostridia bacterium | reverse complement strand
GCGTGAGCGGATGAACGCTGACCAGCCGCAGGCTGTCTTCGGACGCTGAGGCGTTGCGCATATTGGTCACGTGCTTCTGCTTGCACACGTTGACGACGATATCGCCGGGGCGGCTGTTCTGGCCGCAGATCATGCCGGCGTAGACGGGCGTCTGCGAGGTGATGAACAGCGTACCGCGCTCCTGCGCGTAGAACAGGCCGTACTGAGTGGCCTCACCTGTTTCAAAACAGACGAGCGCGCCTACGTTGCGGTGCGGGATATCGCCCTTATAGGGCTCGTAGTGATCGTATACGGAGGACATCACGCCCTCGCCGCGGGTGTCTGTCATAAACTCGCTGCGGTAGCCGAACAGGCCCCTGGACGGCACCAGGAATTCGAGGCGGACGCGTTCCAGGCCGCTCATATGCTCCAGGGTGCCGTGACGGCGGCCCATCTTTTCAATGACCGCGCCGGCATAGGGCTGCGGCACGTCGGCGACCATCCGTTCGATCGGCTCGCAGCGCTGGCCGTCAATGGTGCGGTACAGCACTTCGGGCTTGCTGACCTGGAATTCGTAGCCTTCGCGGCGCATGGTTTCGATCAGGATGGACAGGTGCAGCTCGCCGCGTCCCCAGACCTCAAAGCAGTCCGGCGTTTCGCCGTCCTTTACCCGCAGGGAAACGTCCGTCTCCAGCTCGCGGTAGAGCCTGGCGCGCAGGTGGCGCGAAGTGACGAAGGCGCCCTCGCGGCCGGCAAAGGGGGAATCATTGACGGAAAAGGTCATCGTGACCGTCGGCTCGGTGATGGCCACGAAGGGGAGCGGCTCGACCTGTGCGGGATCGCAGACCGTATCGCCGATCGAAATATCCTGCAGGCCGGTGAGCGCGACGATATCGCCCATGGAAACCGTCGGGGCCGGTACGCGCTTGAGTCCGTCAAAGACGCTGAGCGCGGTCAGACGCCAGGGCGGCGTGATTTGCTCCGGATGCTGCGCGTTCGCGCGGACAACCATCATCCCGTCGTGAAGGACGCCGCGGGAAATCCGCCCGATGCCGATGCGGCCGACGTAATCGTTGTAATCGATGGTCGAAATCAGCACCTGCGCCGGGCCGTCCATATCGCCCTCCGGCGCGGGAATATACTTGAGGATCGTGTCAAACAGCGGCTTCAGGTCAGTTCCGGGCTGGCTCAGGTCAGTCGTCGCCGTGCCCTTGCGCGCGGAAACATACAGGACGGGCCGGTCCAGCGTCTCCGGATCGGCGTCAAGATCGTCCAGCAAATCGACGATTTCATCCACGACCTCGTCGCAGCGGGCATCGGGCCGGTCAACCTTATTGATGACCAGCAGCACGGGCAGCTTGAGCGCCAGCGCTTTGGACAGGACAAAGCGTGTCTGCGGCATCGGGCCTTCAAAGCTGTCCACCAGCAGCAGCACGCCGTCCACCATCTTCAGGATGCGCTCGACCTCGCCGCCGAAATCGGCGTGGCCGGGGGTATCGACGATATTGATTTTGGTATGGCCATAATGCACCGCCGTGTTTTTCGCCAGAATGGTGATGCCGCGCTCGCGCTCCAAATCGTTGGAGTCCATGACGCGGTCGGCGATCTGCTGATTGGTGCGCAGCACGTGGCCCTGCTTGAGCATCTGATCGACCAGGGTGGTTTTGCCGTGGTCGACGTGGGCGATGATGGCAATGTTCCGGATATCTTCACGAACCATGAGGTAAACTCAATCCTCCTTACACAATTTCCCTCGGCGCGATCTCCGCCAGCTCCAGACCCTTGTTTTTTTCGGTCGCCAGGCGGATGGACCAGTCGTTTTCAAAGAACAGCACGCGGTTGTCGCGGGCGTCATATCCCCTGGCTGACGTGCTGGTCAGCTGAAGGGCGTCCACATCCGTTTCGGGACTGGTGACCCAGCGTACATATCGGTAGGCCAGACGGTCCATGACCAGATCAACGCCGTATTCGCCTTTGAGGCGATAGGAGAGTACGTCAAACTGCAGCTCTCCGACCACGCCGACGATAAATTCCTCCAGCCCTGTTTCATCCCGGCGGAAGGTCTGGATGGCGCCCTCCTCGGAGAGCTGGGCAATGCCCTTCTGGAACTGCTTGCGCTTCATGCTGTCCAGCGGTCGCACGCGCGCGAACCTCTCCGGCGCGAACACCGGGATTTTCTCAAAACGCAGCTTTCGCCCGACGCACAGCGTATCGCCCAGACGGTAAATGCCGGGATCGAACAGGCCGATGATGTCGCCGGGGTAGGCCTGATCGACGCTTTCGCGTTCGTCCGCCATAAACTGCTGCGGCTGCTTGACCTGAATCTCTTTACCGGTGCCCGAATGCCAGACCGTCATCGATTTGGTGAAGGTGCCGGACACGATGCGGAGAAAGGCCAGCCGGTCGCGGTGCGCCGGGTTCATGTTCGCCTGAATCTTGAAGATGAAGCCCGAAAAGCGCTCGTCGGTCGGTTCGACCATGCCCTGGTCGCTTTCCCGGGGAGAAGGAGACAGGGTGTATTGCAGGAACCGGTTCAAAAAGGGCTCTACGCCGAAATTGGTGACCGCGGAGCCGAAAAACATGGGCGTGAGCTCTCCGCGGCGGATCGCGTCCAGGTCGAACGCGTCTCCGGCTTCGTCCAGCAGCTCCAGCTCATCCCTGAGGCGCGTTCTGTAGCGCTCGCTCAGCGCGCCATCCAGCGCGGGATCATCCAGGCCGATGACGGTTTTCTGCGCCTGCGTGCGCCCGTGATCCGAGGAGAAATACAGTTCCACCGCGCGCTCGTCGCGGTGGCAGACTCCCTGGAAATCGCCGTCGACGCCGATCGGCCAGTTGACCGGGCAGGACCGGATGCCCAGAACGCGCTCCAGCTCTTCCATCAGTTCAAACGGGTCCTTCGCGGCGCGGTCCATCTTATTGACGAAGGTAAAGATGGGAATGCCGCGCATCCGGCAGACCTTGAACAGCTTGACGGTCTGCTCCTCGA
>CAMNEH010000177.1 GCA_946536315.1 uncultured Clostridia bacterium | reverse complement strand
TTTTCAGTGGAGAACGGGCGGCAGCCCAGGACGTTGAAGGCGGGAGAAGTCCCAGTGAGCCACAGAGCATAGCTGGCGGCAGCCTGCTATGCGACAATGGCGAACTGTGGACCGCAGGTGCGACAGGCAAAGCTGTTGGGGGGTTCCGTAGGGGGGACGCGGCGCGGGAACTTGGTTTGATCTCCGGTGTCCCCTCGCGGCGCTTGCTGCGGGGGAGGCGTCCGGCGCTTCGGCGCGCATCCCTGCGGCGCCGTCGGTACCGCTTTCACAGTACCCAATATATTTTACGCACAAAAATGGAAAGTGTCTACCCAAAAAGCAATATATCTCATATATTTTTGGTGTTTTGCGGAGGCTGATTGTTTAACAAGCACTCATGGACAGCCCAAACCATTTCATGATTTGCCGGCTCCGCTGTTTCAGTCTGCGCTGACAAACGCATATCCCCGCGCTTCAGCGAAAGCTTCGGCCGCGCTGCCGGGGACGCCGTAGATCATCAGGTGTTCGCAGCCTTCAAACGCGCTGTCCGCAATGCTGGTCACCCCGGACGGAATCCACACCATCTCCAGGTGGGGGCAGCCCGCGAAGGCCCGCGCGCCGATCGTGGTGACGGCGTCGGAAATGCGCACGCCGGTCGCCGCAATGCCCGAAAACGCCTCCTCCTCTATGGTCACGGTATCAGCCGGCAGAACGAAATCCCCGCTGAACGGCGCGGTAAAGACCCACCTGGCCGACAGAAGGGCGTCGTTATCAGCGCCGAGCCGGATTCGCGCCTTTTCAGCGGCGGTGCCGCCGTAATATACGGTATCGACTTCCCACCTCGCGAACGTGCCTTCACCAACTTCCACCAAACTGGCAGGAAAAACGATATCGTCCAGGTACAGCCCGTTTAAGGTGTTCGTGCTGATACCGGTGACGCCGCTTTCGAATACCAGATGATAGACGCGGGGAGAAAAAGAGTAATTGGACCAGTCGGGACCCCCGTCCATCGTTCCGCTGCCGGAAATGGTCAGTGTGTAATGGGCATATACATAGGACAGATTCGTCCCACAGCTTCCGCTCAGGGATTGATACATCGTTCCGTCTGAGCATTCCCAGGGGATGTCGTACAGCGCGTAGCGCAAAGAAAACCCGATCGATATGCCGGCCGCCTGCGCCTTTGTTCCGCCATAATGCAGCGCGTTGATATAGGCGTTGTCAAACGCGTTGTCAGAAATGGCCGTCACACTCGCGGGAAGGGTCAGATCAAACAGCATGGCGTTGCTGAAGGCGTACTTGCCAATGGCAGTAATGCCAGGCTGAATGACCACCTGACGGATATATTTTCTCAGCTGCTGATCATACCATGGCGGGTTGACCGTCGTCCTCAGTTCATCATCAAAGCCATAATCGGGCATGGCGCCGCGGCCGGTCAGCGTCAGTGTGTTGCAGCGCAGCTTCCAGGTGATCTGAGGACCGCAGGTTCCGGTATATTCCTCCGCATATTCGCCGTCAGAACAGGTCCAGAGCGCATGGGTCAGATATTCATTCCCTTCACCGATTGTTATCGTTCTTCTCGCGGCCAATGTGCCCCCGAAATGGACGGTCCGCAGGGAACTGCTTCCGTTGAAGGCCTGATCGCCGATGCTGGTCACGCTGGCGGGAATCGTCACATCTGTTACAGTGGTGAATGCATAGAAGCCCTGACTGCTGATGGAGGCGACGCCGTCGCTGAACACGATGGCGCGGGTGCATCCGCCCAGATCGCTCCACGGCGCAGCGTCCAGGGAAAACTGCTCTTCCATGTCACCGCTGCGGGAAATGGTCAGCACACCGTCCGCCCAGGACCAGGCCGTGCCGCCATGGGTCACGCCGCTGCCGGACCAATGGTATATGCCATCTGCGCAGGTCCAGGGCAGGGATTTCAGCCTACTGTTTTCTTCCGCGATGCGGATGGCGGAAGCTTGCGCCACCGTTCCCTGATAGGTGATGGTTTTCAGCTCATACGCCTGCCCCAGCATGTCAAAGCCGATGCTTTGCAGGCTGGCGGGAAAGGATATGCTCACCAGATCGGCGCTACCATGGAATGCCCAGTCTCCAATCGTCCGGATGCCTTCTTCGATGACCACTTCCGTCAGCCGCAGACCCTCAAACGCGTTTTCGGCGATCCCGGATACCGTTTCGCCGTCAATTACCGCAGGAATGATCAATCGGGTCGTCTGGTTCAGCGGGTCGTACAGCCCGGTGACCCATCCATCTTCCGCTAAGAGCCGCGGGGCGGCATATTCCGCATATTCCTGGTCTGTCATGGCGGTGATGTCCGTGACCTCGAAGCCATAACCGGTGTTGTAGTAGGAGTCATCATGAAAACGAATGGTCAGGCTGTTCCCGGGTACTACCACCGTCTGGCCCGCCAATGCATCATACCGGTAATACCTTCCGTTTCCCTGGGCGTCCCGTATGATCATGTCAGCGCCTAAATAATACGTTTCCGGCGAGAAGGTGACCTTCAGCGCAGCCGCCGGGGCAGGGTGCGTGTACGTCCAGGTCTGGTCCATTTTCAGCGCGTAGGGGTGCTCCGTGCGCAAATCTGACGGATCACTTGTCGTGATAGCCTCCGCCGTCGCCATTGCGCACATCAGCGTCAGACACAGCATGATCAACACAACACCAAGCGAAACCTTTTTCATGAGCGGCCTCCTCATTCGACATCAGTATTCAGATGTCCAGAATTATATCATATATTCTGTGTCTGTTCAACATATTGTTTCAATTATTTACATTCAACCCGCCAGCTGAGCAGGCAAAAATCGCCAGCCAGTCCTTCTTTTGATTTATGCAAATCGTTGAAAAAAGGAGGCTGATTTGGTATAATATCATCCGAACAAGACGTTGGGGTCAGTCGTATGGAAAAGGTTCCCGCATGATGGCCCTGCCGGATTGAAAGCACAGTATTCTGAAGGAACATCATCAATGGATTGGAGGACAGGTACATTGAAAAAAACCGCATTGATCGCAGGTCTGATTCTCATTTTGATTCTGTCAGCAGTATCCGCTTCGGCGGGCAGTTGGATGACCGTCGATGGAATCAGGTATGAAGTTCACGAATCAGGCGTTTGGGAGTATATTATTG
>CAMNEH010000176.1 GCA_946536315.1 uncultured Clostridia bacterium | reverse complement strand
TTTGGTGATAACCGGCTGACCTGGTTTTTGACCCCACACTCGCCGACAGGAGCTTAGCTCTGCGTCATCGCGCCCTCACGCTGCTCTCTCGGAAAATCCCGGTCGGACTTACTTCTAAACCGCACCATGCTCATCGCCGCTTTGGGCGACTTACGTGGACCGTTTCGCCTGCGACTGGCTTCGGCTTACAACCACAGACCCGATTGTCTAACCGGGTCATATTATAGTCCGAATTTGCTTTTTTCGCAAGCATTTTCGTAAAAAAATTTCAAAATATTTTTGGCCTTTTTGTTTTTTTCGGGTATTATTGGTTCGCGGCAACCTTTGTTTGACGAACGCGGGGGATTATGATATCATTTGTGCGTTGCGGCGCGTGCCGCAACGGCAAGTCAACGGACGGGAGAGCGGCGTGGCGAAAACTGATTCGGATATGACGGCCGGCAGCATCTGGCGGCATCTGCTGGATTTTTCTGTCCCTATGGCCATGGGGCTGCTGTTTCAGCAGCTGTATAATATGGTGGATACGGTCGTCGTCGGCCAGTTCGTCAGCAAGACCGCGCAGGCGGCGGTCGGCGCGACCGGACCGATCATCAACACGATCATCGGCTTTTGCGCGGGACTAGCGACCGGCTCGTCCGTGGTCATCTCACAACGGTATGGGGCGCACGACACGCAGGGCCTGAGCCGGACGGTGCATACCACGATCGCCGTCACCTTCCTGATCAGCCTGATTTCGACCGTGGCCGGGCTCGCCATCATCGGCCCGATGCTCCGGCTGATGAACACGCCGGAGGACGTATGGGGCGAGGCGGAGCAGTACCTGACGATCTACTTTTCCGGCATCACGGGCGTGCTGTTCTACAACATGGGCAGCGGCATCCTGCGCGCGGTCGGGGATTCGAGAAGGCCGCTGATGTTCCTGATCGTGTCCGCGCTGCTGAATACGGCGCTGGATCTGCTGTTTGTGCTCCGCTTCCATATGGGGGTGGACGGCGTCGCCTACGCGACGGTGATTTCGCAGATCGTTTCCGCCGGGCTGATCCTGCTGACGCTGAGCCGCGAGCACGGCGCGTACGGCCTGCGCTGGCGCAAGCTGAGCATTGACGGGGCGACGCTGAAAAGCATCCTGCGCATCGGCCTGCCGTCCAGCATCCAGTCGGCCATCACGTCGTTTTCCAACGTGTTCGTCCAGTCCTACATCAATGGCTTCGGCTCGTCCTGCATGGCGGGGTACGGCGTTTACAACAAGCTGGACGCTTTTGTGCTGATCCCGGTGCAGTCCATCGGCATGTCATCCACCACGTTCGTCGGCCAGAACTGGGGCGCGAACGATGCGAAGCGCGCCAGGGACGGCGTTCGCACCGCCATGATCATGAGCCTGGTCGCGACTGCGGCGCTGGGTGTGTTTGTCCTGGCGCTGGCCAGACCGCTCCTCGGGTTTTTCTCGCCGGAGCCGGAGGTGATCGACTATGGCGCGCGCTTTCTGCGCATCGTGACGCCGTTCTATCTGATGATCTGCTTCAACCAGATCCTCTCCGGCGCGCTGCGGGGGACCGGCGACGCGACGATGCCAACGGTCATCATGCTCGTCTCCTTTGTCGTGTTCAGGCAGATTTACCTGTTCACCGTCAGCAGGCTGGGTTGGGGCTTCGTCGCGGTGGCGCTTGGGTATCCGCTCGGCTGGGTCCTCTGCTCGGCGCTGCTGATCATCCGCTATGTTCGCAGTCCGCTGGGTCGCGGCGTGATGCAGCGCGCCGCATCATCACAGATACAGAAAGGTTAGACCACTTAACATGGAAACAACACAGGAATTGACCGCGGAGCAGCCGGCGCCGCGTAAACGGAATCCCCGGCCCGTCAAACTGCCGGAGGGCTTTCAGGGCATGGACATCTCGGACGACGTGCTTCGCGCCATCGGCCGGATGGGCTTCGACATGCCGACGGAAATCCAGAAAAAGACGATCCCGCTGATGATGGGCGGCAGCGACATCATCGGCATCGCGCCGACCGGCACGGGAAAAACGCTTGCCTTCGGCATCCCGATGCTCGAATATATGGACCTGCAGGAGACTGAGCTGCAGGAGCTGGTGCTGGCGCCGACCCGTGAGCTGGCGATGCAGATCGGGGAGGAGCTGCAAAAGCTGGCCTACTATATCAAGGGCATCCGGATTGCGGTGCTCTATGGCGGGCAGCCGATCAAGCGGCAGATCGAGCAGCTGAAAAAACGCCCGCAGATCGTCGTGGCGACGCCCGGGCGCATGCTGGACCATCTGGAGCGCGGCAACGTGCGCGTGGACAGGGTCCATACTTTGGTGCTGGACGAGGCGGATGAAATGCTCGACATGGGTTTTGTGAAGGACGTCTGCAAAATCATCGACCAGACGCCGCCCAACCGGCAGTTCGTCATGTTTTCCGCCACCACCAGTCAGGACGTGATGACGATCTCCTGGAAATACCAGTACGAGCCCACACAGGTGACAGTGGAGGCGGTGGACGAAAACAAACCGCAGATCACGCAGTACATTATCCCCGCCGAGCGCCAGGAGAAGCAGGACCGCCTGCTGTACCTGCTGGACGCGGACGTGTACGAGCGCGTGATGATCTTTACGGATACCAAGCTGATGGCGCACCGCGTCAACGCCGCGCTTCAGAAGAACGGCTTTGATTCGGAGGAGCTGCACGGCGATATCCCGCAGAAGAAGCGCAGCGAGATCATGCGCCGATACAAGCAGGGCAAGTTCCCGATCCTGGTTTGCACCGACGTCGCCGCGCGCGGCATCGATGTGGACGATGTGGAAGCGGTCATCAACTACGACCTGCCCAACGAAAATGAATACTACCTGCACCGCATCGGCCGCACCGGGCGCGCGCACAAGCATGGCGTCGCCTTCACGCTGATGACGTATTCCGAATCTGTACGCATGGACGCGATCCTGAAATACATGAAGTCCGAACCGACCCCCCTGCGCTTTGACGAGGCCGGCATCCTCCGCTATGAGGACGGCAAAGCGTTTTTTGAGCATATCTGACAGATCGCATGGCCTGATACACGACCCGATCTCCGTGAAGCGTATAAAACGTCTGCACGCCGTTGACTGTCTTCAGGACCCGGATGCCTTCGTGGTTGTAGGAGAAGTGCG
>CAMNEH010000175.1 GCA_946536315.1 uncultured Clostridia bacterium | reverse complement strand
CTGGGGCAGATCAAGCGCATGAGCTGGCTGATCACCGACTGGTACCGCACCCAGTACTATTATGATTCCGGCGCCTGGCGCGCGACCTGGGCGGGTGAGGGCGGCGGCGTGCTGCTGAACCAGTGCCCGCACCAGCTGGACCTGCTGCAGTGGCTGTGCGGCCTGCCGGTGAAGGTGCAGGCCCACTGTCACGAGGGCAAATGGCACGACATCGAGGTGGAGGACGACGTGACGGCCTACCTGGAGTTTGAAAACGGGGCCACGGGCGTGTTCGTCACCACCACCGGCGACGCGCCGGGCACCAACCGCCTGGAGATCACCGGCACGCTGGGCAAGGCGGTCTGCGAGAACGATACGCTGACCTTCTGGCGCAACGCCGTGGACGAGCGGGAATGGTGCGTCACTTGCAAGGAGGGCTTCCGCAAGCCTGACGTGGAAAAGACCGTCGTGGAAACCGACGGCCTCAATCCCCAGCACCCGGCGGTGCTGAACGCCTTTGCCGCCCACATCCTGCGCGGCGAGCCGCTGGTGGCCGACGGCCGCGAGGGCCTGCGGGGCCTGACGCTCAGCAACGCCATGCACCTGTCCGCCTGGCTGGGGAAGGAAGTGACCCTGCCCTTCGACGAGCAGCTGTTCAGCGACCTGCTGGCGGAAAAGCGCAGGACCTCCCGCCTCAAGGAGGACAACGACGTGACCATGTCGACGGAAGGCACCTACTGAATACATTTCGCGGGAGGGATCAGTGACATGACCCAAGGGATCTTTTGCCGCCATGACGAAGCGGCGCTCAACGACCTTGGCGGCGGGACCGCCCGCCGCGTGCTCGCCTGGAACGCCGCGCTGATGGCGGTGGAGGTGAGCTTTGAACGGGGCGCGGTCGGCGCGGCGCACACGCATCCGCACACGCAGTGCAGCTACGTGCTTTCCGGCCGCTTCCGCTACACCGTGGAGGGCGAAAGCGTGGACATGGCGCCGGGCGACTCCATCATCGTGCCCGCCGGGGCCGTGCATGGCACGGAATGCCTGGCGCAGGGCGTCCTGCTGGACGTGTTCACGCCCGCGCGGGAGGATTTTGTCAGCCAGGCATAATCCCCAAAAATCAAACGGCCCTGCCGCGATCCCGGATGTCAGGGTGTCCGCGCGCAGGGCTGTTTTTTCAGGAATCGTAGAATTCCCGGCCATCCCCGGTCACCGGCCGTCCGGCCCGGGGATATTCGAGGATCGCGGGATTGCCCGCGTTCTCCGCCAGATAATCGGCGAATCTCCTGGCATACCATTGGGCCATCCCCAGGTTGTGCATCAGGTAATTGCCGCAGTTTTCCGGTGAAGCGCCGGGTACCTCCGCCGCGTCCTCGACGGAGCGGAAGCTCCGCAGCATCAGGTCGTAGATTTCGGCCGGTTTGCGGTTCCCCTTCAGGATCAGGTAAAATCCCGTCAGACAGCCCATGGGGCCCCAGTAGATGACCTGGTCCTTCCAGTCGGGGTCGTTCCTCAGATAAGTGGCGATGAGGTGCTCCAGGGTGTGCATGGCGGCCACGTCCACGGCGGGCTCGCGGTTGGGCCGGGTGACCCGCACATCGTAGGTGGTCACCTGCTGGTCGCCCAGGGTGTCCACCCGGCTGGTAAATATGCCCGGCACGATCCTGGTGTGGTCAACGGAAAAGCTGGGAATCAAGTCCATCTTCATATCTCCTTTGCCTGGTATGGCGCGCGGATGCCTGCCGGACGCCGCCCGTTCCATCCGCACACGCGTATTGTACCATGATGAACCGGCGCGCGCAATATGGGAGGAAGCTCAGATGATCACAGATACTTTTGACAACAGCTCCCCGGCCATCATCAATCCGGTCGTCAAGCCGGACGCGGTCGGGGTGGACGCCTGCATCATCACATTTTCCTACGAGATCGAGCAACAGGTGGCCCAAAGATACGCCTCGGGAGAGATCGCGTCCCTCTGGTGTGCAACGGGCCGGACGCCGGTCTATCTGATCGAAAAAAACGGGAAACGGTTCGCGTTTTATAAAACATACGTCGGCGCGCCCATCACCACAGGGCTGATCGAGGACGCGACGATGGAGCTGAAGTGCGCGAAATTCATTCTGTTCGGCGGCGCGGGATGCCTGGACAAGGCCATCGCGCACGGGCGGGTGATGGTCCCGACAGAAGCCTACAGGGATGAAGGCACGTCCTATCATTACGCCCCCGCTTCAGACTATATCACCGTCCCGAACGCGCATGTCGTCGCCGCGTTCATGCGGCGGAACGGCATCCCCTACGTGCTGGGGAAAACCTGGACCACCGATTCCTTTTACCGCGAAACACAGAATAACTTTGAAAAACGGAAAGCCGAGGGCTGCATCTCTGTGGAAATGGAATGCGCGGGCGTCCAGGCCATGTGCGCGTTCAGGGGACTGGCGCTGTACGCCTTCTTTACGGGCGGCGACCTGCTGGATGCGCCGGAATGGGACGAGCGCGGCAAGAACTATCGTACCGGCGGGCAGCATGACGTGGGGCATTTCGATATCGCGCTCGCGCTGGCGGATTTTGTGACGGGGCGGTGATGGCCTCCCCGCCGTGCGGGAGCGCGCCGCCCCGGATGAAGCGCGTTTTTTAAGTTATTTTAAGCTTGCTGTGCTACACTGCGCACATGATATCGAGCAGCGGAAGCGTAAGACCGGATATCGCAATCAGTGAAGGAGGATGTCCCTGATGAAAAAGATGATCTCTGTGGTGCTTGCCCTTTTGCTTCTCTGCGCAGTCGGCGCGGCCTTTGCCGAAGGCCCTGGCGGCGGTCGCGGCGGCCGTGACGGCGGACCGGGCGGCATGCGCGGCGGCAATGGCGGCGGCACTGACAAATCCGGCGATGCCGCGCTCCAGACCATGATCGCCGAAGTAGCGCCAAGGTTCCAGCTGCTGACCTATGAGGACGCCGAAAGCGGTACGACCCTCCAATATCAGCTGTACGTGCCTGAAAATTATGACGCGTCTCAGAGCTACCCCCTGATCCAGTTCATCCCGGATTCCAGTGCTGTCGGACGCGGTACGGATGATGTGCTGACCCAGGGCTGGGGCGGCCTGATCTGGGCGACAGAGGAAGAGCAGGCCAAGCATCCCGCCTTTGTGGTCGTGCCTGTCTTCACCGAAACGGTCGTGGACGACAGCTTCAATCATTCCAGCCAGATCGATGTGGCCATGCGCCTGCTGCAGTCGCTGACGGAGACCTGGTCCATCGACACCCACCGGATCTATACGACCGGGCAGTCCATGGGCGGCATGACCTCGTTCCATCTGAG
>CAMNEH010000174.1 GCA_946536315.1 uncultured Clostridia bacterium | reverse complement strand
ACGCGCAGACGGCCAACAAGACGCTGACAGACGAGAAAAACCAGCTTTCCGCGGCGCTGGAGACGGCGCAGCAGGCGGCGTCGGACGCCGAGGCGGCCAACAGGACGCTGGCGGAAGAGAAGGATCAGCTGACCGAAGCGCTGGCGGCGGCGAAGCAGTCGTCCACGGACGCGGCGACAAAGAATACGGCGTTAACCGGAGAAACGGAGCGCCTGACAGAGGAGTTGACATCGGCCCAACAGGCGGCGGAAAAAGCGCTGGCGGATGTCCAGCGGATGACGGAGGAGAACGCTGCCCTGCAGTCCGCATATGATGCGGCGATGGCGTCGGCTGAAGAGGAGAAAGCGCAGTATACCGGTCAGCTGACCGAAGTCACCGCAGAGCGCGATGGCCTGGCGGAGCAGGTGAACGCGCTGAACAAACAGGTCGATGAATTGACTGCCGCCAATGCCGCCGTGTCGGAGAGCGTCGCGCAGGCAGAAGCGCAGCTGACGGCCCTGACGGCCGAGCGTGACGAGCTGACGGTGGCCAACGAGGATATGACGAGCATTCTCAGCGAGGTCAGGGCCTCACTCAGCGCCGCCGAGGCGACGCTCAAGGACGCGGAAGCTACCAACGCCCAGCTGAATGCCCAACTGGATGACCTGACAGAACGCCAGAACGCGACACAGGAAGCGCTCTCGGCGGCAGAGCGCGAAGCGGCATCCCTGCGCGACGGCAGCGAGCTGTATCAGCAGGTGACGGAAGCGGAGCAGACCATCGCCGCGCTGCGCGAGCAGCTGAACGAAGCGCAGGCGGAACGCGAGAACGCGCAGGAAGAGAACAGGCAGGCCATCGAAACGCAGGCGTCCGAAATGGACGCCCTGCGTGAACAGCTCGCCGCCCAGGCCGACGAGGCTGAAACGCTTCGCCGGCAGCTGGACAATGCCTACGCCGCCATGAAAACTTTGAGCACGCATTTTTCAGCCGCGCTGCTCAACGGCGCCTTGACGGAGCAGGAACGCAACGAGCTGCAGGCGAGGCTGGACGGCATCGAGAGCGCCATGGAAAAGGTACGCAACGAGCGCGACACGTTCCAGGCATCCGCCGGCGAGCTTCGTTACCAGCTCGAACAGGCGGAACAGGAGCTGAGCCAGGTCCGTGAGAACGCTACGGAGGAACGGGTCGCGGCGCTGACCATTCAGGTCAATAATCTGACCGCCGACCTGCTCAGCGCCAGGCAGACCATCGATTCCCTGACCGCGCAGCTCAACGCGCTGACTGCGGAATAAAGCGCGTCAAATGAAATAATGCTTGCATTACGCTCAAAATTGTGATATTATACGGTAGTTATCTCGATTGACTGTTCCGCTTTGACGCGTAACATAGAGATGCGTGATGAACTGGAGGGATTTTCATGGGCAAGTATTGTGAGATTTGCGCGAAGGGGAAAATGTCTGGTCATAACGTCAGCCACTCCAACCGCAAGACAAACCGTTTTTGGGCGCCGAACGTGCAGAAGGTCCGCGTGGTGATCGAGGGCCGTCCGATGCACATCAACGTTTGCACCCGCTGCCTGCGCAGCGGCTATGTGCAGCGTGCGCTGCCGACCATCAAGGCCGCGCCTGTGGTGGAAGAAGCGCCTGTGGTCGCGGAGGAGTAATCCTGATCTGCGCATGAACACCGCGCGACGGCGCGGTGTTTTTGTGCGCTGTGACGGTGATGGCGATGAGCGTAAGGATTTGTGTGATCGGCGCCGGCGCGATCGGCGGGGTGACGGCCGCGTATATGGCCCGGAGCGGCCTGGATGTGACATTGGTCACCAAGCATCCCGAGGTCGCCGAAATGGCGAACGGTGCTGGCCTGCAGCTGCGCGGCGTCAGGGGGGAAGCGAAGATTCCCGTCCCCGCGGTGACCGGGATTGAGGAATTGACCGGCCGATATCAGCTTTGCCTGATCGCGACCAAGGCGTATGACATGCCGGACGCCGCGCGGCGGATGCTGCCGTATCTGACGGACGACGCGCTGGTGGTCAGTATGCAGAATGGCATCTGCACTGACGCGCTGAGCGAGGTGGTGGGACCGTCGCGCACAGTCGGCTGTGTGATCGGCTTCGGCGGCACCATGCTCGCCCCGGGACAGCTGGACATGACCAGCACCGGCGAGTTCGTGATCGGCATGCAGGACCGCAGCCAGCCGCCGCTGATGGAGTCGCTGAAGCAGGCGCTGGAGACGGTGGTGCCGGTGAAGGTGTCCGATGACATCTACGCCGAGCTGTATTCCAAGCTGATAGTCAATGCCTGTATCACGGCGCTCGGCGCCGTGTGCGGCCTGACTCTGGGTGAAATGATGGCCCGCAGGGATGCCCGGCGGATTTTTTTGGGCGTGATCGACGAGGGTGTCCGTGTCGCGGAAAAGCAGGGAATGATCATTCCGCCCTATGGCGGGCGGCTGGATTATCACCGGCTGATGCGCGGGGACGGTGCGCTGGACCGCCTGCGCAGGCATCTGACGATCCGCGTGGTCGGTCTCAAATACGCGCGCCTCAAAAGCTCCAGCCTGCAGTCACTGGAGCGCGGCCAGCGCACCGAGGTCGAGTATTTCAACGGCTATATCGCCGCCAGGGGCCGGATATCCGGGGTCAGCTGTCCGATCAACGAGCGCCTGACCGCGATGGTGCATGAGATCGAGCAGAAGAAGCGCGCGATCAGCACCGATAATCTCAGCGATCCGTCGCTTACGGCCTCGCTGAACGCCAGGGTCGGCTGAAGGCGTCCGATTCAGGAATATTTGGCTGGAAAAATTCACATTGACAAGAAAAATTGCTTGTCGTATAATGGACGCGGTTCGCGATGGGAGGGGAGTTATGCTGCTGGATGTATCCCGGGCGTTTTTACAGCCGGGGGAGCGGATTCCCTTCCGTCATGAGGAACCGATTCCGCCGCAGGTCATTTTCGGCGAAACGGTCACCTTTCCTTGTCCCGCGGTGATGACAGGGACGTACCTGCTGGAAGGCAGTACCCTGTATCTGTCGGGGCAGTTGAAGGTAACGGCGCGCGGCGCCTGCGCGTTTTGCCTGAAACCGGTGGACTATCCGGTGACGCAGGATTTTGATGAGGTGTTCCTGCACCTTGACCGGATGACGCGGCAGACCCAGGCTGCGGCGGATGATGAAGAGCAGATGACATTCGAGGGCAAGGTCATTGACCTGGCGCAGCTGGCGCTGACGCTGACTGTGCTGGAACTGCCGATGCGGTTTGAATGTACTGACTGCTCAGCCAGGGCTGACGGCGAAGCCGTCGCCGAAGAAGCGCATGCTTGCCAGAAGGAAACGCCCACGGTGCATCCTTTTTCGGCATTGCAGCAATTGCTGACTAAGGATCAGGAG
>CAMNEH010000173.1 GCA_946536315.1 uncultured Clostridia bacterium | reverse complement strand
GACGCCAAGGACGTGTTCGGCATCGCCGCGGAGAACACCGATATCGAGGGCGGCAAGCTCGACCGCGAGGGTTACATCTCCGTGGCCAGGCAGCTGACCGAGCGCTTCGGCTTCAAGGCGGTGGCCATCACGCTGCGCGGCAGCATCTCCGCCTCCCAGAACAACTGGAGCGGCATGCTCTACGTCAACGGACAGGCCTATTTCGCCAAGAATTACCTGATCCAGCTGGTCGACCGCGTAGGCGGCGGCGACAGCTTCGGCGGTGGCCTCATTCACGCGCTGCGCAAGTGGCCCGAGGACTGGCAGAAGGCCATCGAATTCGCGGTCGCGGCGTCCTGCCTCAAGCAGGCGACAGAGTACGATTTCAACCTCGCCAGCGAGAAGGAAGTGCTCGGCCTCGCCGGAGGCAGCGGCTCCGGGCGCGTACAGCGTTAAGGCCTGCGCTTTCGCGCATCGTTCTCATCAAATCAGCCACGTCGGCGCGGTGCCGGCGTGGCTGATTTGTATCTGCGGCGCGCGGTGCAAGGCAGGGACAGCTCATTCTTCTGAACGAAGCTTTCTCCTGATCCTGCGGATGTGGCGCTCGAAATCGCCGCTGTCCAGCAGCGAGGCCAGGACCAACTGCTCGAACACGGGAACCGCGCAGGCGTAAAAGCCTGCGCGTTCCTGATACAGCGGCAGCAGCGATTCGGGCAGGAGCATGTATCCGGCGCGCAGCGCCGGCGCGATGGTCATGGAAAAGGTGTTCACGTAGATCACGTTCTCCTTTCGCTGCATGGCGAACAGCGTGTCCTCCGGCTTGCCGGATACGCTGAATTCAGAGGAGTAATCGTCTTCGATCAGGGTGCGGTCCGGCGCGTCCGCCCACGCGATGTACTCAAGGCGCTTGCCGGCGCTGGCGGTAATGCCGCTGGGAAAGCTGCGGTAGGGCGTCACATGGAGCACGGTGGCGGCACTGGCGGTCAGCGCCGCGCTGCTGATGCCGTCGGCAGTCAGCGGCAGGGGCTCCAGGCGGACGCCGTTGGCCTGGTAGACGCGGGCGATTTTCGGATACGAGGGCTGCTCGACGGCGTAGAGCCGCTGGCGGCCCAGCATCGTCACGATCAGGCCGTACAGGTATTCCGCCCCCGCGCCGATCATGATCTGTTCGGGACGGACTGTGATCTGCCGCGACCGGCGCAGGTAGGCGCTCAGCGCGGCGCGCAGCTCAGGACAGCCGCCGTTGGGGGCCTTGCGCAGGATGCGTTCGTCGTAATCGCTGAGCGTCCGCCGCATATGCCGGGCCAGCACGGACATGGGAAAATGGACATCCGGCAGCGGCGCGGCGGACGGGAGCGCCGGCGGCAAAGCAACATGCGCCGGGCCGGCGTACAGCGCGCTCTCGGTGTTCAGGGCGGCGAATACCCCGCTGCGTTCCCGCGCGACGGCATAGCCTTCCTGACAGAGCAGGTCCAGCGCGTGCTGAGCGGTCACGACGGACACGCCCGCTTCATCCGCCAGTGCGCGCTTGGAGGGCAGCCGTTGCCCGGGACCGTAAACGTCCCCGATGATCTGGGCCTTCAGGCGTTCATACAGCTGGATATACGCCGGGCGTCGGGCTTCATGAGGATTGGACGATGTATCTGGTATCATAAAAATCTCCTGTTCTGGGTATTTTAAGATTACCAGTTCTATTGTATCCTATGCGCAGCCTGAATGCAAGGAGGATTTCCGCCATGAGTGAAAAAAAGGAGACCGGTACCCGCTGGGACGTCTATACGCTGACGGCCATCGGTGTGCTGGCGGCCATCATTTACGTTGTGACGCTGTTTCGTTTTCCCCTGTTGGGCAGCAAGGTGCACTTCGCCAACGCGGTATGTGTTCTGGCCGGCCTGATGCTGGGGCCGGTGCCGGGCGGTCTGGCGGCGGGGCTGGGCTCCGCGATTTATGACCTGATGGCCGGGTACGGCGCGGAAACCATCATCACCTTTGTCAGCAAGTTCGCTATGGGCTGGGTCGCCGGAAAGGTATTCCTTGCCTTTGGCGACAGGCGCTTCAATATCGGCAGCCTCGTTGTCGCCTCCGCGAGCGGCGCGCTGACCTATGTGGCGCTGTATATGCTGAAAAGCTGGATCATGTATGGCTGGGCCGGAATGGCCAGCCGTTTCCCGGCATCCATCATCAACGCCGGTGTCGCCATCGTCGCCGCGCCGGTCTTTTTCACCGCGGTCTGGCCGGCGGTCAGGCGCGTCCTGCACAGCGAAGGCCGGCACAGTAAAGCCGCATGAGCGCAGAACATATGATCTGCAGGCTCTGCCCTCGCAACTGCGGCGCGGCGCGGTCGCTGACGGAGGGCACGGGCAGGTGCAGCGCGGGACTCCGTCCGCGGGTGGCGCGCGCCGCCCTGCACCAGTGGGAGGAGCCGTGCATTTCCGGTACGCGGGGCAGCGGGGCAGTGTTTTTTTCATTTTGTACCCTGGGCTGCAAATACTGCCAGAATGATGACATCAGCCGCGGAGGGTACGGCCGTGACGTCACGCCCGCGCGTCTCGCGGATATTTTCCGTGAACTGTACGCCCAGGGCGCGCATAACCTGAATCTGGTCACGGGCACTCACTTCTGGCCCGCGATCCGCGAGGCGCTCGACCTGTACCGGCCGCCGATCCCGGTGGTGTGGAATTCGAGCGGCTATGAGCGTGTGGAAACGGTTCGCGCCATGCAGGGGTATGTGGATATCTTCCTGCCGGACCTCAAGCATGTGTCCCCGCGCCTGTCCGCCCTGTGCGCTGATGCGCCGGACTACTTCGAATACGCTTCCGCGGCGGTCCGGACGATGTGCGATCAGGCGGGCCCGCCTGTGTACGACGAGAATGGCCTGCTGTTGAGCGGCGTGATCGTCCGGCACCTGATCCTCCCGGGATGCACGGTGGACAGCATGCGGGTGCTGGACTTCATCGCTGAGCAGCTGCCCGCGGACACGCCTGTCAGCCTGATGCGCCAGTATACGCCGATGCCGCAGTGCCGTGTCCGCGGTTTGGACCGGCGGGTGAGTGAACGTGAATACGCGCGGGTTCTGGCGCATTACCGGCAGCTCGGGCTGTCCGGCTTCGTCCAGGAGGCGGCGGCCGCGCAGCGCGAATATACGCCCCCGTTTGATCTGACGGGGGTCTGTCCGCAAGGAGGGTAAGCCACATGAACCAGCCGGTCCCATTTCTGATTGTCGGGTCCGGATACCGCGCGGAGTATTACGGGCGGATAGCCCGGCGGTACCCGGATTTGTTCAGCGCCATGTTCCTGTGCCGTTCCCCGGAAAAGGCGTCGCTGATGCGGGCGCGTACCGGCACCGACGCGACCTGCGACGCAGATGAAGCGGGCGCGTTTTCTCCGGCTTTCGCGGTGGTGGCGGTGGACCGCGGACACATGGCGGACGTGATAGAGACGTGGGCGGAGCGCGGGGTGCCGGTGCTGGCGG
>CAMNEH010000172.1 GCA_946536315.1 uncultured Clostridia bacterium | reverse complement strand
GCCGGGGCAGGCCGGTCTGGGGGTCGATGCGCTGGTAATCGTACAGCTTGTAGGTATAGGAGCCGACCGTCAGGCTGCCGATCTCCAGGATCACCTGATTGCGGCCGGAGGCGTGGACCGTGCCCGCGGGGATCATCAGCTGCGTGCCAGGCGCGGAGGGAACCGCGTTGATGTACTTTTCATAGTCGATCAGCTCGTGGGTCTTCTCCGCCTGCCGCGCGGCCCGGAAGAAGTCCTCACAGCTGTTCTCCTCATTGAACCCCAGATAGGTTTTCGCGCCCTGGGCGGTGACGCAGACATAATAGCTCTCGTCCTGGCGGCCCAGCTCGCCGTGATTCTTGACCACATAGGCCTCGTCAGGGTGGCACTGCACGGACATGTTCCCGTTGGCGTGGTAGGTGTCGTCGTAATTGAAACGGATGGGGAAGTATCCGCCGAACTGCGCCATGGCCTGGGCTCCGAGCAGCTTTTCGCCCATGGCCTGGATGAAGGTGAAGAAGGGGGCTTCGAACTCGTGGTTCCCCAGCCTGGCGACGATGGAGACCTCCATGGGGATCATGTCGAAAATCCACGCGCAGTTGCGCATCTCTTTGGGCAGATGGCGCAGCCTGGTAAAGTAGTAGCCGCCCCATACGCCCTCCAGGTACACCGGGCGGCAGCGGAAGGGCCGCTCGCACAGCTCGCCGAACAGCGTCAGCAGATCGTCGAAGGTGACCAGCTGCATCTCCTCCGGCACGTCGGCGGTGATGTAATAGTCGAGCTGCTTCTCCCTGATCAGGTCCCAGCGCAGGTCGACGGCGAGTTCAAAATCAACATAATAGTTGCGGCGCATCAGTAGGCCGTAGGGCAGGTCTGTCTTGGCACCCAGGTTGCGCGCATGCCCATACTTGAAGTTCAGCGCGGCGGTGCGGGGCGTGATGTCCATCCAGATCCGCGCGTCGTAGCAGCCCCTCAGGGCAGACACCAGCGCGCCGCGGCCGTACACCAGCACGGATTTCTCCTTGCCCAGCAATGCTTTCAGTGCCTGCACCTTCTTTTCGTCCTGCAGGCCCTCATAGCCGTCCTTGTACCGGCGGCCGTAGAGCAGCACCGGATCCTCCTCCCGGTCCTCCGGCAGGTAGGGCAGCAGCATGTCGGCGATGGTGTCGGCGTCCCTGAGCAGGCTCTCGGCGTCAATCAGGGTCACCGCCGCGCCGCCCAGCTGCTGGCGCACCACGTTGACCAGGGCGTTCACATCCGCGCCGGGATAGGCGTCGAGGCCCACGCTGCCGCCCTCCTTCAGCAGATCGGCAATCGCTTTGGCGACAGGGATCGCGCCCCTGACCGGCGTCACGCCGCGGCCGGTGATCACGTTGACGGCGTCATGGTCGACATAGGGATAGGGATGGAACATGAAGCTCATAGTGTTTCTCCTCTTTCTTTCTGCATTTGATGGACGCCAGACGATGCCGGGACTGACGATCAGCCCAGGCATGGGATCGCGGGGCTCCCTAAATCGATCCGAAATCCAGGGAAACCGTCTGCACGCAGGCTTCCCGGCCGAGGGCGGCGTAGCGGCAGCAGCCGCGCAGCGCGGCGTCTCCGATGTGCCGGGTCAGACGCCACGGGACAGGCAGCGACAGCCCGAACAGGTCGGCGGACCGCGCGATCTGCCCGCCCAGGGCCATCTGTTGACAGCCCAGCCGCGCAATGACCGCCGTCATGATGCGGGACAGGTGCTCTCCGGCCGCCAAAAAGGCGTCCCGCGCGGCGGTGTCGCCTGCGCGGGCGGCGTCCGCGATGTCCTTGACGGGCAGCGCCTGGCCATACCCGCGCTGGATCGCGCGGGTGGACACGTAATCCTCGGCGATGCCGTCCAGATAGGGCGTCTTCCACAGCGCCAGGGCGGGGGTCTGCGTTTCGTCTATGCATACGCGGCCGTCCCGGATCCAGGAAAAGCCCAGTCCGGTGCCCAGCATCACGCAGCAGGCGTTGTCCGCGCCGGCCAGCGCGCCGTCGTGGTACTCGCCCAGCATGAACGCGGTGGAATCGTGCAGGAAATCGACGGGCAGTCCGCTCTCCTCAAAGGGAGGACGCAGAGAGCGGCCGTAAAGGGCCCGGAACTTGTGCTTCATCAGGCTCACACCGCGTTCAAAATCGAAGGGCCCCGCGATGCAGGCGCAGGCGGCCGACGCGTCCCCGGTTTCGCGGATGATCTGCCGGAGCGCGTCCAGGAAGGCTTCCGCCGGCCCGTCCGCGCGGGAGGGCGTCTGACGGACACTGTCGGGCAGCAGCGCGCCGCGCCCGTCGGTCGCGCCGTATTTGATAAAGGTGCCCCCGATGTCCAGCACCAGCAGCTTGGCCATGATCAGTCCTCCGGAGCGAAAACGCCGAAGGTCAGCAGCAGCGGGCTGTCGGTCAGCGGCAGGTTTTTGAGCGTCACCGCGCCGGCGTAATCGCCGCTGCTGTAATACTCGCGGCTGACCATGCTGTCCGGCAGACGGTAGATGCCGCCGGTCATCAGGTCGATGAGGCGGATGGGCCGTTCCTCGCCCGGGAGGAGGAAGCTGACGGTGCCGTCGAAGGTCTCGCGCATCAGGTCCGCCGCCTTCCAGTAGGCCAGGGCCTGTCCGCCCGTGCCATTTTCAAAGCCCAGGGTGATGATCTGTGCCGTCGCGTCGTCCATGCCAAACACGCGCGGGGAGTCCATCGCTTTCCGGATCACCGGCAGCTCGCATGGCCTGACGTCGCCCGTAAACAGCGCGGTCAGGTGCTGCATGGCGCGGTAGGAGAGCTTGGGGGAGTAGGTGCCGCAGGCGATGCCGTTCGCGTCGAAGTTGGCGTGCAGCAGGCCGAAATAGCCGTAATCCAGGTAGGAAGCTTTGTCTCCAGCCTTGCCGTTCAGCGCCTCGATCATGTCCACGGCGGTGAAGTGAGAGGTGAAGAGGACCTCGCTGGCGAGGTCCAGGAGCCGGTGCCGCAGGGTATACTTGGCCTGCTTCAGCTCCGTCCACGCGCCGCCGCGCAGCGCGCCCATGCCCCGGGAGTCGGACTGGGTACCGCTTTCTCCCTGGATGATCTTCAGGGCCGGGTTATACCGGTCGATCAGCGCCCGCAGCGCGCGGATCTCGTTCAGGGCGTTCAGCTCGTCCGCGTTGTAGCGGTGGAACGAGACCGCGTCCGCCGCGTCCGCGACGCCGCGGTCAAACATGACCTTGAAGTACGGCAGGTTCACTGTGCAAAGCACGCCCGCGATGGCCCTGGCCGCCGGGTCCGCCCGGTGGATGGCCTGCGAGGTCGCCACGGCGAAGTCCGCGTACTCCGCGGCGCTGACCCCGTGCTTCCAGCACCACTGCCCATCCGGCTCGTTCCAGATCTCGTACCAGGTCACCCGTCCGGCAAAGTGCCGCACCGTGGCTTCCACGTAGGCGGTCCAGGCGGCCTTCTCCGCTTCGGTGAAGATGGGCGGACAGCCCACTGCGCCGAAGTATTCCTTCGCGCTTTCGGT
>CAMNEH010000171.1 GCA_946536315.1 uncultured Clostridia bacterium | reverse complement strand
ATCGGCTACCGGCTCTGCTCATTGACCCACTCCGGACCTCCAGTCATCGTTTTGTGCGCCTGCCGCGCAAACAGACACGCTGGCATTATACCACAGTTCTGCCGTTCATACAACCGCTTCACGGAAATTTGTTACATCGCAGGTGATTCACCCTCAGATCCAGCGCCGGACCTGCGCGGAATGGCTTGACGGGCACGGCCTGAACACATATAATGAAGGGACGCCGCAGCTTCTGGCGGCGATACCTGATATGAAGGCGGGCTGAGCAGCGAATGAAGCGAAAGATGTCGGTCGATCTGGCCATCAGGCTCTGCGTAGTGACGACGGTAGCGCTGATCGCGCTCACCCGCGCGCTCACCCTGACGCACAATATGACCCTGCACCCGGACGAATACGTGTATTACTATTCCACTAAAAACATGGTCAATTTCCTGCAGGGCGAGCGAAGCGATTACGCGCCGATCAAGGACTATCCGGAAGGCGCGTTCGTGTTCCAGATGCCGTTTCAGCTGCTGTTCAGGCTTTTTTCCATGAAAGACGAGCTGAGCCTGCGCCTGAGCGGCCGGGTGGCGAGCGTATTCTATTTTTCAGTCGGTGCAGTGCTGGGATTCGCGGCACTCAGCCGGCTCTTCGGGAAAAGCCTGCGCGCGTCGATGATTTACGGGCTGACGATGGCGTTTTCGCTTTTTCACACGGAGCAATCCAGGTATGGCACCAGCGAATCGCTGATCCTGCTGTTTCTGATGCTGGCGCTGTACATGTGCGCAGGCGTCTATGAACACAGGACCCGGCCGAGGCTCCGGCTGTTTTTCGCTGGGCTTTCGTGCGGGATCCTGGCCGCGATGAAGTATCCGCTGCTGTATTTTATCCTGCTGCCGGTTATCGCCGCGGTCCGGCATTCGCCTCGGCGCGCGGACACAATCGTGGCCGTGGAGCTGGTAGTACTGTCCGCTGCCGTCGGCTTTTTCCTGGTGTCTCCCAAAACGCTGACGGACATCGGCTATATCGGCCGGTGCATCAGCGGCGAATGGTCGTCCTACATGAATGCGGGCAACGTCACCGAGGTCGGGGGCTGGCTCAACCATTTGCTCGCGGTGCTGATCTACATGACGGCATACGCCGGTCTGTTCGGCGGTCCGCTGCTGGCCTGGCCGCTGCTGAAGCGCTACAGGGAGCCCGGTCAGGACTCGCTGCGCCTGCTTCGCCGGGTGGACCTCCCGCTGGTGACTTTCGGCTTTTTTGCCTACAACGTGTTCACCAAAACGATCTTCATGCGCACGTTTTATCCGCTGGCCGCGGTCATTGATCTGTATGCCTGCGCCGGGCTGAGCGCCCTGCTGGAAGCGCCAGTGGGCAGACGGAATAAGGCGCTGGCCGCGGCCGTGCTGGCCGTCACAGTCCTCAGAGGCGGCTTTTTCATCGGCGCCCTCACGGAAAACACCGCCACGTCCGCACTGCAGGCAGCCATCGCGTCCGGGGTGGACGGGGACTGGCACCGGACCACCATCCTGGGTCCCGCCCGGAATTACCTGCTGCCGATTGACCGCAGTGTCCTGACCAATCCCGGGGAAACGGATCTCGACGGCGAGGGCTTCCGTACGCCGGAGTCGCTGATTGTCCAGCCCGGGGAGCTGGTGATCACCGCCGCGCTGGAGGACAGCAAGTGCGCGCCGTACCTGCTGCCGGTCGCCAATGAGCTGGCCAATCTGCGCATCAATCGCTGGCACCGATTCAAGACGATCAACGCCGATTATTTCCACTGCCAGGCATATCCGCCAGCCTACTATGCGCTGTTCGGCTACTGGATCAAGGGCACGACCGGCACGGATTACGAATTCCCCACCAACCGCCTGTATTACCGTCCGGCAGACCCCTACGCGGTGACCGCGCCATGATTTCAAGGCCAGCTAACCGCTGATTGATTCAGCGTTTTCCAAAGACTTCCATGTTTTACGGATCAGTTCGCTGATCGGTTTTTCATATTCAGGCGTCAACAAAAATATATTTTCTGAAAAAGTACCTTGACAGGCGATGTAACTTGTTGTATTATATATTTGTCGATCGACGCGGAAGGAGGGAAACATGCATGCTGTCATCGGATCTTTTGAGAGGCTATACCGACACGATTCTGCTCAGGTGCCTGAGCGGCGGCGACAGCTACGGCTACGGCATGGTCAAGCAGATTTCATCGCTGAGCAACGGGATGCTGGAGCTGAAGGAACCGACGCTGTATACGGCGTTCCGCAGACTGAGCGCGGACGGCCTGATCGAAAGCTATTGGGGCGATGAGCAGAGCGGCGCGAGGCGGCGCTACTATCACCTGACGGAACAGGGCCGCGCGCGCCTGCGGGAGGATCAGGCCGTATGGCGTGAAACCCGGGATACGCTGGACCGGCTGGTGTTGGATGACCTGGCGGTCGGACCCGCCTGAAGCAATGCGCGGGCATGAAACGGCATCATGGCGTGAAAAGATCAAGAGGAGGCATCAGGATATGAATCAGAGGATCTTGGCGTTGGCGGACGAATTGTTCAGAGATATCGAAATGAATGAGGAATCGAGCGTATTGAAGGAGGAACTCTGCGCCGATCTCGACGAGCGTTTCTCAGACCTGATCAGAGAGGGGCTGGACGAAGAGGCGGCGATCCAGCGGATCCGTGCGGACTTGAGCGATTTTGATCAGCTGACAAAGACGTTTCCGCACCGTCGGCAGGCATTGCCCGCGCTTACACAGGACATGACGGATACGGGCAAATTCAGCGAGATCGTCGTGCGGCTGAAATGGGACGATCTGGACGTGCTGCCGTCACCGGATGACAGGCTGAGCCTGCGTCTCAGCGGTGACGGGGAGGCGCAATGGCGTAGCGAGATCCACGGCGGCTGCCTGTCGCTCACCATTGAGCGCCCGGAGGATACGCTTCCTGAAGCGGTGGACTGGGTCGGCCGCGTACTGAAAATGCTGTACAGACATATACGCGTTGCGGCCGGCTGCCGGGGGACGCTGCTGATTCCCGCTTCGTGGCGGGGGAAACTTCGGATCGAAACCGCCAGCGGCGACGCGCGCGTCGAAGTGCCTGTTCAGCGCCTGGAAATCAACACCGCCAGCGGCGACATTCAGGCGATGGCGGAAGCCGGCAGCCTGAGCGTGAACACAGCCAGCGGAGACGTCGAAGCGCGCGGCGCGTTTTCCGAGCTCCGCGCCGTCACGGTGAGCGGCGATATGACGGTGGACCAGTACGCGGGGACGAACGCGGAACTGAAAACGACCTCCGGCGATATCACGTATCACGGAGAAACAGCCAGACTGGCTTATAAAACTGTCTCAGGCGACGTGAACGTAGCAATCACGGGACGGATACAGGCGGTGAACGGCAGCGCGGTATCCGGTGACACGCATATCCGCCTTGCCGACAGCCAGCCGGCGCATATCAAAGCGCACACGGTTTCTGGCAGTCAGCGCTTCCGCAGCGCAGAGGGCCCTGAAGCCGCCGAGATGACGCTCAGCAGCGTTTCGGGTGACATCATTGTGGAATGACAGGGCGCGGAACCGCAGAAGCCATTTGACCGCTCCGACAGACGGAGCGGCCTTCTTTTGTGCGCCAAGGGCGAGAAACAACCACCAGGAGAGCTGGTGGAATAAAAGAGCTTTAGCAAAAGAACCTCCTTTGCAATACTTGAA
>CAMNEH010000170.1 GCA_946536315.1 uncultured Clostridia bacterium | reverse complement strand
GGGAGACCCTTAAAAATGCCTGGCGCATCAAGGACATCCGCAAAAAGCTGCTTTACACCTTCGGCATGCTCCTTCTCTTCCGTCTGGTCGGCGTGATTCCCACCCCGGGAATCAACCCCGCAGCCGTGCAGGCCGCGCTGTCCGGACTGGATGTACTGAACCTCGTCAACATGATGACCGGTGGTAACCTGGCGCAGGCGACCATCATGGCCATGGGTATCACCCCCTACATCAACGCTTCCATTATTATCCAGCTGCTCTGCGTCGCGATTCCGGCGCTGGAGCGGCTGAGCAAGGATGGCGGCGAAGAAGGGCGCAAGAAGATCAACCAGATCACCCGGTATGTGACCGTGGGCCTCGCGATCCTGCAGTCCATCGGCATCATCATGACCCTGAACCGCATGACGGCTGATGAAGCCAACAGCGTGCGCGTCATTCAGGATGGTTACAACAACTTCTGGGGCTATGCCCTGATCTCCATCGTCATGGCGGCCGGTACCAGCCTCGCGGTTTGGATCGGCGAGCGCATCACCGCGAAGGGCATTGGCAACGGCATTTCGCTGCTGATCTTCGTGGGTATCGTATCCAACCTGTTCAACGGCATCATCCGCGCGTTCGGCGGCCTGTTCTCCGGACTGCCCGGATACCTGGATGACGTGATCATCATCATTCTGACCACGGTCGTGATCGTCGCGCTGGTCACCTTCGTGGATATGGCGGAGCGCCGTATCCAGGTGCAGTACGCGAAGCGCGTTGTGGGCCGGAAGATGTATGGCGGCCAGTCCACGCACATCCCGATGAAGCTGCTGGCAGTCGGCGTTCTGCCGCTGATCTTCGCCTACTCCTTCATGGCCTTCCCCGGAACGATCATGGCGATGATCCCCAGCGCGCGCGGCGCGTATGACTGGTGGCAGGCCAACATGAATCAGCAGTCCTGGCTCTATGCGGTCATCTGCGCGCTGCTGATCATCGGCTTCAGCTACTTCTATTCTTCGATTTCCTTCAACGCGGAGGATATCTCCAAGAACATTCAGCAGCAGGGCGGCCACATTCCCGGCGTGCGTCCCGGCACAGCGACCACGATGGCCCTGCAGCGCACTTCCAAGCGGATCACGCTGTTCGCAGCGCTGTTCCTGGCGGTGCTGGCGACCCTGCCGACCTTCCTGTGGCGCACAGTCAACGTCACGGTACCGTTTGGCGCTTCTTCCATCCTGATCGCGGTCCAGGTCGCCCTGGAGACCCTGCGTCAGCTGGAAGGCCAGATGACCATGCGTCATTACAAGGGCTTCCTTTGATGCGCTATCACAGGTCGCTTGACTGAATCATCTCAGGGAGGGGGACTTTGTCCTCCTCCCATTCTCCACGAACAGGAGGAAAGGATCATGAGCAATATTATCTTCCTGGGCCCTCCCGGCGCCGGCAAAGGCACGCAGGCGCAGCTCCTGGCGAAGGAATTGGGCATTCCGCAGATCTCCACGGGGGAAATCCTTCGCAAGGCCATGCGCGAGGGCACGAAAACAGGGCTGGAAGCCAAGCGCTACGTGGAATCCGGCGCGCTGGTGCCGGACGACGTGGTGATCGCCATCGTGCGCGAACGCCTGCAGGAGGCTGACTGCCAGAACGGCTACATGCTGGACGGCTTCCCGCGCACCGTGTACCAGGCGGAGGAACTGGCCAAGTTCGCGCATATCGACGTCGCGATCGAGCTCGAGCTGTCGGACGACATCATCGTCAGCCGGCTTTCAGGCCGCCGCGTATGTCCCAAGTGCGGCGCGACTTATCACATCTCGCTGCTGAAAAACGGCGAAGTGTGCGAAAACGACGGCGAAAAGCTGATCCAGCGTCCGGATGATTCCGAGGCGACGATCCGCAACCGCCTGAACGTCTACCAGGCGCAGACGGCGCCGCTGATCAGCTACTACCGCGACCGCGGGCTGCTCAAGACCGTCAATTGCGAAGACAGCGTCGAGCAGAACTTCAAGAAAGTTCTTGAGGCCATCCGGGGCTGAGAGGCGAAGGATGATCATCATCAAAAACCCCGTGCAGATCGGAGCGATGCGGTCTGCGGGTCATCTTTTGTACGACGTACTGCAATACCTGGCCTCCCAGGTTGCTCCGGGCATCACGACAGACGATATCAACCGCATGGCGGACGAGATGATCCGCAAAAACGGCGCGCTGCCGTCTGAACTGGGCTATATGGGCTTTCCCAAGTCCATCTGTACCTCAGTGGACGATGAGGTGATCCATGGGATCCCGTCTCCCGATATCCGGCTGGAAGAAGGGCAGATCATTTCCATGGACCTGACGCTGGTCAGGGATGGATGGCAGTCAGACAGCTGCCTGACCGTACCGGTCGGTCAGATCAGCGACGACAAGCGCACGCTGATCGCAGTGACCGAGCAGGCCTTCTGGGAGGGCTGGAAACAGGCCCTGAACGGCAACCGCGTCGGTGATATCAGCGCGGCCGTTCAGAGCTATGCTGAAAGCCATCACTGCGGCGTAATCCGCGAGTACACGGGTCACGGCATTGGACGCGATATGCACGAGGATCCCAGCGTGCCCAACCATGGCAAGCCGGGACACGGGCCGAGGCTGCGTCCGGGCATGACACTCACCATCGAGCCGATGGTCACCTGGGGCAAATACGCCTGTCATGAGCTGGCCAACGGCTGGACGGTGGTGACCAACGACCACTCTCCCGCTTCCCACTATGAGCACACCATGGTGATCAGAAAAGACGGGTTCCCCGAAATTCTGACCCTGCCGGACGGCGGGGCGAGGGGGGGACGCGTGTGAAAGCGGAAATTTTCCGTGGAAGCGTCGTTCTTTCAAAAAAAGGACGTGACAAAGGCAGAGTGTTTGTGGTATTATATAGTTTGGACGCTGACTATGTGATGATCTGCGACGGCGACCTGCGCAAAGTGGATCATCCGAAGAAAAAAAAGCGTCTTCACCTGTCCGCCCTGCCTGTTACGCTGCCGGCGCTGACGGCCCTGGCCGACGAACACCGGCTGAAGGACAGCGATGTCCGCAAGGCGATTGAAGCTGTGCGTGCGCAGCTGCACTTTGCAACGAAGGGGCCAGTACCCGAACAGACAGTCTCCGAGGAGGGTCGTACATTTGTCCAAAGATGATGTAATCGAAATGGATGGCAAGGTGGTCGATGCGCTGCCGAATGCCGTGTTCCAGGTGGAGCTGGCCAATGGTCATCGGATCATGGCCCACATCAGCGGCAAAATGCGCATGAACTTTATCCGTATCTATCCGGGCGACAAGGTCACCGTCGAGCTATCGCCGTACGACCTGTCTCGCGGTAGAATAACCTGGCGCAGCAAGAGCTGACGCTGTCAGGCTATTCCGGGCATTCCGGAGCAGCATGAATATCCCGCAAAGGAGGAATACCCATGAAAGTACGTCCGTCTGTGAAGCCGATGTGCGAAAAATGCAAGGTGATCAAGCGCAAGGGTCGTGTCATGATCATTTGCGAAAATCCCAAGCATAAGCAGCGCCAGGGCTAACTAACGCATAGCGCTCCCTTTGGGAGCGCAGCCTCCGCTGATCCCATGCGATCGGCGGAGGCTGCGCGCCGGAAGACGCGCTGAAATCATCGTCATGGCCAGCTGCGTGGGCGGCTGCTCAAAGGCAGGGGTTGTCTGCTGATGAGACCACGCTGAGCTGTCCATATATACAAAGCCTGCCGGCCCGAATGGGTGCGCATGCAGGCGCAATTCGCCCCCGCCGTCCTCTCTGTGATCTACGCGCATGCACCGGACGGAAGCGCGCGGCGAAGGCAACCAAAAAAGTGGAGGTGTATCCTATCCATGGCACGTATTGCGGGCGTTGATCTGCCCAGAGACA
>CAMNEH010000169.1 GCA_946536315.1 uncultured Clostridia bacterium | reverse complement strand
GCCGAATGCCTGGGCGTGGACGCGCTCTTCGCGCCGGAGGCTCCGGTCGCACCGGCCGCACCGGTCGCACCGGCCGCACCGGTCGCACCGGCCGCACCGGTCGCACCGGTCGCACCGGTCGCACCGGTCGGCGCTGTCGCGTGACGCGGCGGCCCGCTCAGGCCGGGTTCACGTATCCGAGCAATTCGTCGCGGTCGTTGCGTGCCTCGTCCTTCAGCACCCGGAGGAGCAGGTCCTCGAGCGTATCGCGGATGGCGGGGCCGCGCAGGCCAAGGCGGAGCAGATCGTCGCCGTTGACGGCCAGGTCCTTCAGGCTCAGGCACTCATGGTCGCGCAGGGCCTGCTGTCCGCGTGCCAGCGCGCCGGGCAGCGCGTCGGCATCCTTGAACACGCGCGGGGCATGGGCCATGATATCGGCGCGGCGCAGGCTGACCAGCGCCTCGAAGCGCTCCGGGCCCACACGGTACATCAGCAGCTTCGCGGTCTGCGCGTTGAGCTTTTCGTCGTGCCAGAGCACCAGCGTGGTCACGTCCTTCACGAACGCGTTGGACGCCTTGAGCGAGGTCAGGATTTCCCCCGCCAGCTTCGCGCCGGCCTGCTGATGCTGCGGGTAATGGTCGAAGCCCTTGCGGTCGCGCATGCGCGTCTGCGGCTTGCCGCAGTCATGCAGCAGGGCCGCCCAGGTCAACACCGGCGTGCGCGGCGTCACCTGGTCGAGCACGTTCAGCGTATGCACCCAGACGTCCCAGCGGTGGTACACGCTCTTCTGCGGGCACATGTACAGCGGGAACAGCTCGGGCACGACCGTGAACAGCACGTCGTGGAACTCGTCCAGCACCGCCATCGCCCGCCGGCCCTCCAGCGCGCCCGTCAGCTCCGTAAAGATCCGCTCCCTGCTGACCAGCGACAGCCTCGGCGCGAGCTCGTGCATCGCTTCGGCGGTTTCGGGCGCGAGCTGGAATTCCAGGCGCGAGGCGAAGCGCATGCCGCGCAGGATGCGCAGGGCGTCCTCCTCAAACCGCCGCCTTGGGTCGCCCACGGCCCGCAGCAGCTTCCGGCCCAGGTCCGCTTCGCCGCCGTACGGGTCGACCAGGCCGGTGGCTTCAGACCAGGCCATCGCGTTGACGGTGAAGTCGCGGCGCATCAGGTCGTCCCCGAGTTTTTTGGAAAAGCGCACCGTGTCCGGGTGCCGGCCGTCGGTGTAATCCCCGTCGGCGCGGAAGGTGGTGATCTCGGTCAGCTCGCCGTCGATCACGGGCGACACGGTGCCGTGCTTTTCGCCGTCCAGCACCAGTCGGCAGTGCGCGAACACGCGCTTGATGTCGTCCGGCGTGGCGTCGGTCGTGATGTCGTAATCGTGCGGCTGCACGCCCATCAGGTCGTCGCGGACGCAGCCGCCGACCAGGAAGGCCTGGAAGCCTGCGTCCGTGAGCGCGCGCAGGGCGTATTGTGCCTGGGGGCTGATGGGTAAGTGCATAGTCACTCCTTTTCGGGCAGCGTGACCACCTCGGTGGCGGCGAGGGCTTCGGCGATCAGGCGTTCGCCGTCCAGCGCGGCCTCGCCCTGCAGGATCTTGTCCAGCTTCGGGTGCGTGGCGGGGTGCCGGGGCGTGAACACCGTGCAGCAGTCCTCATACGGCAGGATGGAGGTCTCGTAGGTGCCGATCTTTTCGGCATAACGGATGATATCGATCTTGTCAAACCCGATCAGCGGGCGGAACACGGGCATGCTGACCACCTGGTTGGTCATATTCAGCGCGGTCATGGTCTGGCTGGCGACCTGGCCGATGCTCTCCCCCGTGATCAGCGCCTCCGCGCCCTCCGCGCGCGCGATGCGCTCGGCGATGCGCATCATGAAACGGCGCATGATCAGCGTGGTATAGTCCTCCGGGCATTTCTCGTGGATCTGCATCTGGATGTCCGTGAACGGGACCACGTGTACGCGGATACCGCAGCAGCTTTCGCTGAGAATACGCGCGAGGTCGATGACCTTTTCCTTCGCGCGCTCGCTGGTGTACGGGAACGACCAGAAGTGCACCGCGCACAGCTCCACGCCGCGCTTGGCGATCATATAGCCCGCGACCGGGCTGTCGATACCGCCGGAGAGCAGCAGCGCGGCGTGGCCGCCCGTACCTACGGGCATGCCGCCCGCCGCAGGGATCACCCGCACGTACAGGTACGCCTCGTCGCGGATCTCGACGCTCATCACGTGGTCGGGATGGTGCACGTCCACCTTCAGGTCCGGACAGCGCGAGAGGATCACCCCGCCGACGTGCGCGTTGATCTGAGGCGAGTCCAGCGGATAGCGCTTGTCCGAGCGCCGCGCCTCCACCTTGAAGGTGCCGGTCAGCCCCGCCATCATCTGCGCGGCCTGCGCGCTGACCTCATCGATGTCCGCCTTGTCCATGCGGATCGCCGGGCAGACGGAGTGCACGCCGAAGACCTTGGTCACGCGCCGGATGCAGTCCTCCATATCCGCGACGCCGGCGACATAGATCCGCGCGTCCTTCAGCCAGACCTTGCCGTCCAGCGGCGCGACCGCCTCCTTCACGCGGTGGACGAGCGCCTTCAAAAAATAAGGCCGGTTGAGGCCTTTCAGGTAAATTTCCCCATAGCGTACCAAGAGCAGCTGTTCCATGTTTTTTCCTATCTGCGCGTATAGCGCCTGAGCAGTTCGTAGTGCTTCGCCGCGATCTGCGCGGCCTCGCGCATTTCGTCCGCGGTGTTGTACGGGCACAGGGAGAAGCGCAGCGCGCTTTCCGCCCGAAGCCCGTTCAGGCCCATCGCGCGCAGGACGCGCGAGACCTTCTGCTTGTGCGACGAGCACGCGGAGCCGATGCCCACGCACACGCCGTCGCCGGCCAGCGCGTACAGCATGGTTTCGCTGCGCACGGGCGGCAGGGAGACATTCAGGATGTGCGGCGCGCTGAGGTCTGACGCCGGGTCCGGCCCGTTGCAGACCGCATCCGGGATCGCCGCGCGCAGTTCGTCCATCAGCAGGCATTTGAGCGCGCGGACGTCCGTATCGCGCGGATAGGCCGCCACTGCGGCCCGCAGCGCGGCGATGCCCGGCGTGTTTTCCGTGCCGGAGCGCAGGCCCTTTTCCTGCCCGCCGCCGACCTGCCGCGCGTTCAGCCTGAGCCGCGGGCGGTACACGAGCGCGCCGACGCCCTTGGGCGCGTGCACCTTGTGCCCGGACAGCGCGTAGCTGTCCGCACCGGTCTGGCGCATGGAAAACGGCACGCGCAGGAAGCCCTGCACCCCGTCCACGTGCAGCACGGCTTCCGGGCAGCGCTGGTCGCGCAGGCGCGCGATCTCCGCGATGGGCATGACCGCGCCGGTCTCGTTGTTCACCTGCATCACGCAGATCATCCGCGTGTCCGCGGTGAGCATCTCCTCCAGCCTGTCCAGGCGCACGCGCCCGTCCTCCGCCAGGGGGATCTCCTCCGCGCGCAGGCCCTTCAGCGCTTCGCAGGCCTCGCGGACCGCCGGGTGCTCGCCGGCGGAATACAGCACCTGTCCCTCCCGCGCGTGCTGCAGCGCGCCCAGGATGGCCAGGTTATCCGCCTCGGTGCCGCCGGAGGTGAAGACCACGCGCGCCTCGCCGCCCGCGTCCAGCGCCTGCGTGAGCGCGTCGCGGCAGGCGTTCATTTCCTTCTCGACCGCCATCGCGGGCATGTAGAGCGCCGACGGATTGAAGTACGCCTCGCGCATGTACCGGACCGCGGCTTCAGCCGCCTCCTCGCAGACGCGGGTGGTGGCGCTGTTGTCCAGATAGATCATGTCAGTTGACCTGGTACGCGCCCTGCGGCACCGCGCCGCGGATCAGGCGCTCCATGTCCTCGTTCGGCTCCATGATGATGA
>CAMNEH010000168.1 GCA_946536315.1 uncultured Clostridia bacterium | reverse complement strand
CATTTCCAAGGCTGTCAAGAACGGCACCTTCACCCCCGGTGTCCATATGTATGACCTGTCCAACGGCGGCGTCGACCTGGCGCCCACCCGTGACCATATCCCGGCCGAGGTACTCGAGGTTGTGGAAGCGGCCAAGGCGGCCATCATCGCCGGCGAAAAGACCGTGCCCACCACCGTGGACGCCGTTCCGGAATTCACCCTGGACGACTGATTCCTGACCTGATTCCAGACGCAAAGCGCCTGCCGCAGACGATACAGCCTGCGGCAGGCGCTGTTGTATTCTCCGGTTCATCCAGCGGAAGCATCTGCCGGGATGGTTTGGTCTGTCAATGGGGGAGGGGATGATCACACCACGTACGCCCTGGACGCGCCGAGCGAACGGGCGAGCGCGGCGTAGCGTTCCGCTTCCTCCCGTGCGGTGACGTCGTCGCCGAGCATGCGCTGGTATTCTGCGCGCACGCCGAAGGGACGGTACCGGATGATCTTGTAATCGCACCGGTCCCGGATGATCGGCGCGACATAGCGGACGGCCGATTCGTTCTCCTCGTCCCGGCCGGGAAAAATCAGGGTGCGGACCTCCTGCAGCTTGCCCGCGGAGAGCAGATAATCCAGGTTGGCCAGCACCTGCGCGCCGTCGTTGCCGATGAGGGTGCGGCTCCAGGACGCGCCGACGGCCTTGACGTCCAGCATCACCCCCGCGCAGTCCCTGAGCAGCGAGGGACGCCCGGCAAAATCAAACGAGCCGTTGGAATCGATCAGACAGGTGAGTCCCAGCGGACGGACTGCCGCGAACAGCGCTTCCAGAAAATCCGGGTACAGGGTGCACTCGCCGCCGGAGGTGGTGATGCCGGCGATGTACGGCGCGGAGCGCCGGACCTCTTCCAGGACCTGCTCCACGGTCATCCAGCGCACGCGCGGAGAGGCGGTGTGCGGGCAGGTCCGGATACAGGCGTCGCACTGTACGCAGCGCTCATGGTCCCATCGGATGCTGCCGTCGGGATCCCGGCTGAGCGCGTGGACCGGACAGCCGTCCAGGCACAGCCCGCAGCCGACGCACAGGTGGATCGTTTCGGGGTTATGGCAAAACTGGCAATTGAACGGGCAGCCCTGAAAGAAAATGGAGGTCCGGTTGCCCGGACCGTCCACATTGGAAAACGGGATGATCTTATTGACCGGCGCCAGCATATGTCTGCACCCTCCGATCCAGCGCGTGTCCGCCGTCCTGAGCGCCCTTGCCGTACAGCGTCACCTGATTCAGTGACTGCTTCTTCTGGCGGAGCTTTTCGATCTCGCTCTTCTTGACCAGGTATCCCGTCACGCGCACGACGTCGTTATTCTCCAGATAGCCGGAGAAATAGCGCAGCCCGCGCGCGAGCGAGCCTTTGATGATCGGCAGCACCGCTTCAGGCGTTTTCAGCCAGGTTTCCTCAAATTTGAAGATGTCCCCGGTGCCGGTCGGGAAGTAGGGGTGGAACTGCTCGTTGACCTCAAGCTGCTCCAGCATCGTGGGCTCCGCGCCGATGGGGATGCGCGTGCCGGGTGAATCGTCCATGCCGTCCGTATCGATGCCGACCTGCGCGTGCAGCCGGTAGTGGTGGTCAAACGCGTCGCAGTAGGGCGCGGTATGCGCGCTTACCTGCCGCTCGATCGCATCCATGATCCGGCGGCCGAGCTTTGTCGCCGCTTCGTTCATGCCGAAGCCGTGCCGTTTATCGGTGATGCCCAGCAGCTGGTTGCAGCATTCGGCCAGGCCGACCACGCCGAACATGCCGATGAACAGCTCCCGGTGGACGAAGCCCTCCGTGACCAGGAAGTTGGTCTTAAAGAAGCTGCTCTCCTCCACGATGAATTTGACGCGCTTGTCCATGTATTCCAGCTGAAGATCGACATAGCGGGGCAGCACACGTGTGATAAAATCGTCGGGGTCCTTCGCGTCGAGCGCGCATTCGTACAGGCGCATGCGCGGCAGGGTGTATCCGCCGCCGCCGATCATCAGGCCGTTGTAGCAGGAGGCGATGGCGTAGCGCTCGCCCCATTCGCGGACGAACATCCGGTGATTGGCGAAGGACGGCTTCGCGGTCTTCAGCATGCAGCGCACGCAGGCCAGGGCAAAATCGTCGCTCGTCAGGTCGGGATCGTAGCGCAGCGTCAGGTTGGGCACGGCCAGCTGCATCTCCTCGGTCAGCTCCAGCAGGAGTCTTCCGGTGACACTGTCCTCCGGCCCGATATCCGCGTGCACAAAGGAGTCGGTCTGGATGCGGTCGATGCTCCTCAGGAACAGCCGCAGCACCTTTTTGGCGTAATCCCGGTTCTCCCGGAGAACGAAGGGCTCCAGCAGCTTGTCCAGGTCGCCCAGGTAAACGGGATACGTCGTGATCGACGGGACGTGGCAATAGAAAATCTCGAGCGCGTTGACGGCCTCCAGCAGGTCGCGCGGCGGGTCCAGCTGCAGGAATTCGCAGCCCTTGCTGAACAGCAGCTCATAATCAGGACAGATATAGCGCGGCCGGAAGGGCATGACGCCCTCGTTCAGGTCGCACAGCGCGCCTTTCGCCTTGGCGGCATAGTATTCGTCGGAGTAGCGGAGCGTGGTATCCGTGCTTTCGCCCAGCCGGGCGAGTCCGACCAGCTCCTGACGGTAGGTCAGTGTGGGATCCTTGATGATATTCAGCGCTTCGGACACGATGGACAACCTCCTGTCTTGATGGGGCGGAACAGCTGAGCGGTCTGGGCCTGACGGCAGTGTTTCCCGGCTGAGATCATGCCCTTTGCCATCGGCTGTTGGCGGGGCGTACCCGCGATGTGCGTGATGCGTCCGGCGGCCCCGGATGTCCGGCCCTGCTGCTGGATGCCCGGGACTCGGTTTCGCTCCCTGCCTGTATTATACTATAATCCGCCCAGACTGACAAGCGCAAACGGGCAATCAAAAACTGCCGCGGTGTTCCGCGGCAGCTTTTATCGGGCAAACCCGCCGGCCAGGCCGGGGGAAAGGCGAGAATTACTCTACCGTGTAGGGCAGCAGCGCGATGGCACGGGCGCGCTTGATGGCCTCGGACAGCTGGCGCTGATGCTTGGCGCAGTTGCCGGTCACACGGCGGGGCAGAATCTTGCCACGCTCGTTGATGTAACGGTGCAGACGATTGGCGTCCTTGTAATCGATATATTCGATCTTGCTGACGCAGAAGTCGCAAACCTTCCGGCGCGGACGACGGCGTGCAGCGTGCGGACGGGGCTTCCGTTCGCCACGATCTTCAGACATTTGTACATCCTCCTTCAACGATATTCATCAGAATGGAAGTTCTTCATCGTCAACCTGCACGAAGCCGCCGCCCTGCGGGGGCGTACCCACGGCGCCATAGCTGGCAGCCGGAGCGCTTTGCTCGGCCGGAGCCATTCCTTCGCCCTTGGGGGTCAGGAATTCGACGTCGTCCGCGGTGACCTCCAGCGACGCGCGCGTCGTGCCGTCCTGCGCCTGATAGGTGCTGACGGTCACGCTGCCGGTCACGGCGACCTTGCGGCCCTTGGCCAGATACTTGCTGCAGTTCTCGCCCAGCTGGCGCCAGGCGGAAACGCGGAAGAAATCGGCATCGGGCTGATTGCTGGCCGTACTGTTCGCGCTGCGGCGGCGGTTGACCGCGACCGTAAAGCTGCAGACGGACACACCGGTTGACGTGGTTCTGAGCTCGGGATCCCTGGTGAGATTACCGACGATAAACAGCTTATTCATCGGGTTTCTCCCTTACTCGGCCGTTTCGGGCGCTGCTTCCTCAGCGGCAGGCGCTTCAGGCGCGGGACGCGGAGCGCGGGGCTTCACGTTGGAGCGCTTTTCCAGCACGCGGATGACCTGATAGCGGATCACCTGGTCGATGATGCCCA
>CAMNEH010000167.1 GCA_946536315.1 uncultured Clostridia bacterium | reverse complement strand
CCACCAAGCGTATCCGTCACCTTCGTAAGGGCGGCATCATTCAGAACAAGGAAGAGGCGGCGACCATTCGCAAGCTGATCCCGTACAAATAAGGCTTCGCGCTTAAGAAGGAGGAGACATTATGGCACGCATTAAGAGAGCCGTAAACGCACATAAAAAGCGCCGCAAGGTATTGAAGCTCGCGAAGGGCTATTTCGGCGCCAAATCCAAGCAGTACCGCACCGCGAGCGAGCAGGTCCGCCGTTCGCTGCGTTACGCCTACATCGGCCGCAAGCTGCGCAAGCGCGACTTCCGCCGCCTGTGGATCACCCGTATCAACGCCGCCGCCCGCATGAACGGCATGAGCTATTCCACGTTCATCGCCGGCCTCAAGCGCAAGAACGTCGAGGTCAACCGCAAGATGCTCGCGGACCTGGCCGTGAACGACATGGCCGCCTTCAAGCAGCTCGTGGACCTGGCGAAGGAAGCCTGAGCCGCCCGTATATTCAACGCCCCGCCTTTTCATCCGGCGGGGCGTTGTTATTTGTCCTGGCTGTTCAATCACTGTTTCTGTAACGCTTCCGCGACCGCCCAGAAGGCGGGCTTCGGGTTGCGCTGGGCGTCGAACAGCAGGGGGAACTTGGCGGCGCGCCAGCTCTGGGAGTCGCACAGGCCCCAGACCTGCACGGCGTCGACCCGGTCGGCGTACTGCAGCATCAGGCGCATGATATCCCCGTACATCGCGGCCTGCGAGGCGTAATTCGCCTCCGTCGCGGCGTTCACGCCGATATCCAGCTCGCTGACCCTGAGGCGCAGGCCGAGCGCGGCCACGCGGCTGACCGAGGCGGTGATCGCCGCCATGGTGGGGAACGTGATTTCGTGGTGCATCTGGAAGCCGTAGCCGTCCACCGTACCGTCCGCGATCAGGCCCTCCAGCAGCCGGACGATGCCGTTCTGCTTGCCGGGGATCGCCGTGTTGTAATCGTTGTAGTACAGCAGCGTGCCCTCCGGCGCGTACTGGCGGGCAAACGCGAAGGCGCGGCTGACAAAATCCTCGCCGACGGTCTTCAGCCAGTTGGAATCGCGCAGGGTATGCGTGCCGTCGTCGATGGCCTCGTTCACGACGTCCCAGCTGACGATGACGCCGGGATATTGGGTCCCCGTGTACGTCAGCACCTCGCGGATATAATGCTCCATCCGGGCGAGCATGACCTCCCGCCCGACCAGCGGCTTGGCCGGGTCGTAGCCCTCGTGGAAGAAGGCCTCCGGCGTCTGGGAGTGCCACACCAGCACGTGGCCGTGTACCTTCAGCCCGTTCGCCTGCGCGTAGTCCAGCAGCGGCTTCGCCGCATCGAAGTGGACCGCGACCGCCGTATCGTCCTCCTTGGCGAGCTGCCGGCTGGCCGCCATGTCGAGCACCGCGTCCGGCTTCAGCTCATTCTCCGGGGTCACGATGCTGAACTGGTCTCGGATAAACGCCATTGTTTCCGCGCTGCGGGCCAGGTACTGCGGCACGCACAGCCCGATATCGAACCGCTCCGCGCAGAGCGCTTTCAGCCTGGGCAGCTCGTCCACCGGTAAGATCACCGCCGGCGCTTCGTCCTTCACATTTTCCATGTTCGCCGTTCCCTCCGGGGCGTAGATCCTGAAAAAGCGGATATCATAGCTGAGCGTCGGCGCGCCGAGCGTCTCAACATAGAGCACATAGCGGTCAAACGCGCCTGGCGTGTACGCCCCGCTCAGGGTCACCCACTCGCCGCGCCGGGCGGTGCCGCGGACGATGTTTTCGTAGGTTTCTTCGCCGTTGGCGGCATGCGCGACGGAGATTATAAAGTCCGCCGCGTCCGCCTCGTCCTGGCGCACCTGTACGCTCAGCGTGTACGGCGTGCCGCGGACGAGCGCGAAATCGCGCCCCGGAGAGTGCCAGTCCGCCGTCCGGCCCTCGATATGCAGCGCATTCGGCGGCAGCTGGCTGACCTTCGCCGACCCGGCGGACCGGGCGTACCAGCCGTCCGTTCCGGTGGCGAAGCCGGACTGGTAGATCATCGCGTCCGCCGCCCGCGCGGGCAGGGCCGCGGCCATCAGGAGCAGGGCAAGCGTCAGGGCGAGCGTCTTTCTCATGTTCATCCTCCTGTTGTCGGTCAGGCCTTGCGGATGTCTTCGGCGGACAGCGTTTCCAGGTCCTCGCGGGTGATGTCGGGCATGGCGGCCAGGCGGTCCGCCTGGCGCGAGAGCGCCTTTTCAAACAGGTTGCGCACACCGCGCGCGTTGCCGAAGCCGTTCACGTCCACGCGCTCCGTTTCCACGCGCTCCCGCAGCGCCTCGCGCGCCTCGTCGTCCTTCAGCCGGTAGCCGCTCTTTTCACAGCGCATGTCGAAGATGGCCATCAGCTCGTCCGTGGTGTAGTCCGGAAACTCCATGAACCGGTTAAACCGCGACTTGAGCCCCGGGTTGGAATTCACGAACTGCGCCATGAGCTCGGTATAGCCCGCGACGATGACGATCAGGTCGTCGCGCATGTCCTCCATCGCCTTGAGCAGGGTATCCACCGCCTCCTGGCCGAAGTCCTGCCCGCCACCGCGGTTGGTGAGCGTGTACGCCTCGTCGATGAACAGCACGCCGCCCTTCGCGGAGTCGATGACTTCCTTGGTTTTGATGGCGGTCTGCCCCACATAGCCCGCCACCAGGCCGCTGCGGTCGGTTTCCACCAGGTGGCCCTTGGACAGGATGCCCAGGCTCCGGTAGATGCGGGCCATCAGGCGCGCGATCATCGTTTTGCCCGTGCCGGGATTGCCGGAAAACACCATGTGCAGGCTCATGTCCGGCGCGGGCAGGCCCGCCTCACGGCGACGCTGCATGATGGTGACGTAATTGATCAGGCTGTCGACCTCCTGCTTGATCAGGTCCAGGCCGATGTAGCCGTGCAGCTCCTTCTTCAACTCCTCGATGTCCTCGGGCGGCGTCTCTTCAGCCGCTTCCGGCGCAGGCGCGGGCGCCGCCTTGCTGTTAAGCACGGGCTGCTCCTTCAGCGGGATGTCCGGCAGCGCGCCGGTGCCCTTGCGTTCGCGGCGGTTCAGGTCCTCCGTCATCTGCGTCAGCGATTCCGCGCTCTCGCGGATCAGGCGCATCAGCTCGTCCGTGGTCTCCCCTGCCGGAAACGCGGGGAACCTGGGCGGATCGAACGTCAGGGCCGGGTGCGGCGTCTCGCGCGGCGCTTCCGGGGCCGGTGTCTCCCCCGACGTGGGCGTCTCCCGCACTGCGGGCGTATCCCGCACTGCGGGCGTCTCCCCCGCTGCGGGCGTATCCGCAGAGACGGGCGATGAGGGGGTCTCCCCCGCCGGGGCGGACAGCTCGGGCGTTTCCGCCGGCCGCGCGCCCCAGAGGTCCTCGTCCACGCGCAGCAGATTGCCCCGCGCGCGGGCACGGATCAGCTGATTTTGCAATTCGATGATTTCATCCCTGCGATCCTTCTTCGCCATGCTCTATCCGTCCTTCTTTCCGGTTTCATCGGCCATGCGCCGTTATCCGGACAGTATTCTACATGATAATCCTTTAAAATGCAAGTTGTTGATTCCCTAACACATGGTCATCCCATGAAAGCACCCGTGAGGCGTTTTCACAGGCTTGTCATTCCGGTGGATTTGTCGTATAATAATGATTGCATGAGACATCAACGCGCATTGTGACAGACTGAGCCAAGCCAGGATACAGTGTAGTGCCGGAAGGAAGTGATCGGATATGGCTGCCAAAAACATCCAGTGGCATCCCGGGTTTTACGCAGGGATGGAGCTGGATCTGCGAGGCAACGCGCTGGAGTTTGAAAAAGAATTCCAGCTGACAAAAGGCCCGCTATCCATTGACCTGCTGATCATCCGGAAGCTGACTGACGCCCCGATCGATCATGACATCGGCC
>CAMNEH010000166.1 GCA_946536315.1 uncultured Clostridia bacterium | reverse complement strand
TCGCGACCTCGGTATCCGTCTGGCTGTAGAACTGGTAGCCCTGGCGGCTGAGCTTTTCTCGCAGCTCCGCATAGTTCTCGATGATGCCGTTGTGTACGCCCACCACGTCCGATTCCACCTGCCCGGACGCGGACAGACGCGCGTTGCCGCTGACATGCGGGTGCGCGTTGACCTCGCTCGGCTCGCCGTGCGTCGCCCAGCGGGTATGGCCGATGCCGGTGCAGCCGCGCATCGCGTTGCCGTTGTCGATCTTTTCGGCGAGATTGCGCAGCTTGCCCGTCGCCTTGACGACCTCCGCGAGCCGATCGCCGTCGCGCACAGCCAGGCCCGCGGAGTCATACCCGCGGTATTCCAGGTGCCTGAGCCCGTTCAGCAGTATCGGCGCCGCCTGCTGCGCGCCGGTGTATCCGACAATTCCGCACATAATTGAATTTGCTCCTTTGTAAGTTTTATTTTCCCGATACCGTGACCCCGTCAAACGCGAGATAGGGCACGCACATGGTGCCGTCCCTGAGCGTGTCGCTGCTGATCGCGCGCAGGCGGTTGAGCATGTCCGGCACACAGCCGCTGACCATGGTCTCCGCCAGCGCGCCGGCGATGCGCCCGTTCTCGATCAGGAAGCTGTTCTTCGCGACGCCGGAGAACTCGCCGCCCGGCGAGGGCGAGCCGCCGGAGAAGCGCATGACCAGGATGCCGCGGTCGATGCCGCGGATCAGCTCGTCCAGCGTGGCCTCGCCCGACGGGATCGAGAGGTTCCAGCCCCCGCATCCGGCGCGGCGTCCGCCCGTCTTGTTCGCGCCGTACTGGGACAGGCGGAAGCTGACGAGTACGCCGTCGCGGATCAGGTCAAAGTTTTCCGCGCGATAGCCCTCGGCGGTAAACCGCTCGCCCAGCACCACGTCCTCAGACCTCGGCGTGAAGGAGATGGTCAGCCGTGGGTCGGCGACCGGCTGGTTCAGCTTGTCCTTCCACAGGCTGGAGCCGTCGATCAGCGCGCTGTCGGAGACAAAACTGCTCAGCAGCGGCGACATGACGATCTGCAGGAACGCCGCCGGGGCCAGGACCGCCGTGCCGACAAACTTGCCCTGCAGCGGCGCGGTATCGATCTGCCGCTCCACCGCGCTCAGCTCGCGCTCGATCATGCCGCAGTCGATGACCGGGCGGTCGAGCGCGGCCAGCGTGACATCGCTGCTGAAGAAGGAGGAGCCCTTCTCGCCCTCGTGCGCCGAGTACATCAGCTGAAAGCTGTACGCGCCGCTCTCGCGGGTCCAGGTCACGTCCCTGGTATTCATATATACGGTGCGCGCGGCGTCGTGGGCAGTGATCATCTGCTCCATGATGATGCGCGGGTGGCGCGCGGACACATCGTCCAGCAGCTCGCGCGTGCGCCTGAACAGCGCCTCGCGGTCGCATACCGGCGCGCCGTCGGTGAAATGCTCACATACCGGTCCCGGCGCGAACTCCCAGCCCTCGTCCGGCGCGGCGCTCTCGCAGGCCTGCAGGCAGGCGCGCACCGCCTCGCGCACGGAGGGTTCGTCAAACCGGTTGACGCTCACGACGCCCTTGCGGTGATCCCTGAGCGCGGTCACAGACACCTCGCGGTCGAACAGGGTGCGCATCAGCGAGAACTGGCCGCCGTCGACATTGAATTCTTCTTTCCTGGTTTCGCGCACGATGCACTGCGCGCAGTCGGCGCCCTGCGCCGTGGCCTCGTCCAGGATCATCTTGGCCAACGCCTTCAGCTCATCCATCTCAGCGCCCTCCTATCATCACCCGGCAGCGCAGCGCCGGTCCGCCCATGCCGACCGGCATCGGCTGCTTTTTGCCGCAGAAGCCGGAGCTGACCCAGACCATCTCGTCGCCGACCATGTCCACCGTTTTCAGCATTTCGAACGCGACGCCGGAAATCGTCGTGTCCAGCAGCGCGCGGCCGAGCTTGCCGTGCCGGATCTCGTAGCCCATCGTGACGCCGAACATGAACTCGCCGGTCGTGTCCGCCTGACCGTTGCCGGAATGGATCAGGTAATACCCGTCGTCCACGGAGGCGATCATGTCCGCTAACTTATCCTTGCCCGGATGCACGGCGGTGTTGCGCATGCGGATGAGCGGCTCGTCCGAGAACAGCCATGCGCGCGCGTTGCCGCCCGGCGTCATGCCGAAGCGCACGGCGCTCTCCCGGCTGTTCATGTATCCGACCAGCACGCCGTCGCGGATCAGGGGAACGTCCTGCGCGGGCGTGCCCTCGTCATCCACAAACACGGGCAGCGGGCAGCGCTGCCCGAAGGCGGTGTGCGCGAAATCCGTGAGCGAGACCAGCTCGCTGGCGACCGGCTTGCCCAGGCAGTGCCCGGCGACGCTGCCGCCCAGGACCAGGTCCGCCTCCACGGTATGGCCGACCGCCTCGTGCGAGAGCATGCCCGTCATCATGCCGTCCAGGATGACCGTCTTCTCCCCCGCGTCGGCGTACACGCCCTCGCGCTTCTGCATCAGGCGCTCGTACAGCAGGTCGATCTCCGCCTCGCAGCGGCTCAGGTCGGCAAAGTTCACGTCGAAGGTCCCCTCGCCGCCGAGCGCGGTGAACAGCTCGACCGGCGCGCCCGCGTCGGTCTGCGCCGTCATGATCGCGTAGCAGTAGGAGCGCGGGAGGATGGTGTGCGCGTCCATGCCGTCCGAGGTCATGAGCACCTTCTCCATGGAGTCCTCCGTGGCGACGACACGGCGGCTGATCAGCCCGGGGCACTTGCGGACGATGTAGTCATCCAGCGCGCGGGCGACATCGATATACACGCGCTGCGCGGGATCATGGATGTCCGCGTCGAGCGCCCGGCGATCCCGGGACAGCGCTGGCAGCGGCTGGGACGGCCGCCCGACATGCGCGGCCATGAAGCCCGCGTTGTCCGACGCCGCGCGCAGCACCTGCGCGGCCGCCGCCGGTGACACCTCCGCCATCGAGGAAAAGCCGTAGACGCCGTCCTTGAGAACACGGGCGGACACGCCGGAGACATCCGACCGGGCGTTGCCGACCACGCTCCCCTTGAGCAGCGTCACCCGGCGGCTGCGGTTCAGCTGGCCGCGCAGCTCGGTATGCGCGCCCGTTTCAAACCCGGACGCGAGACCGGAAAACACTTCCTGAAGCATATGCGCTCCCTCCTTTCGGTCAGTCGATCACTTCGATTTTGATCAGATTGGTGTTGCCCGTGAAGCCGAGCGGCACGCCGGCCACGATAACCGCGACGTCGCCCTTTTCCACCATGTCGATCTGCTTGGCGCAGTCGACCGCGTGCACCATCAGCGTATCATAGTCCTTCTGATAGCGCGCGACGACCGGGTACACGCCCCAGGACAGGGCGAGCTGGTGGAAGCTTTTGATTTCCGGCGTGGCGCAGACGATGGGCTGGGAGGGGCGGAATTTGGAAATGTTCCGCGCCGTCTGCCCGGACTTGGACACCGTGATGATCGCCTTCGCATTCAGGTCCCGCGCGGCGGAGCACGCGGCGTCGCACACGGCGTTGGTGATGTCGGTCAGGTGGTTGTATACCTCCATCTGGTCCGGGTTGAGGATCGCCAGGTCCTCCTCCGCCTGCTCGGCGATGCTGGCCATCGCCGCCACCGCGTTCACGGGGAAGCTGCCCGCCGCCGTTTCGCCGGAGAGCATGACCGCCGAGGTGCCGTCGAACACCGCGTTCGCGACGTCGGAGATCTCCGCGCGCGTCGGGGAGGGATTCTGCATCATGGAATCGAGCATCTGTGTCGCCGTGATGACCATCTTCCCCGCGCGGTAGCACTGGCGGATGATGCGCTTCTGGATGCCCGGGAGCCGGGCATACTCGATCTCGACGCCCATGTCGCCGCGCGCGACCATGATGCCGTCCGAAACGTCCAGGATCTCGTCGAAGTTATCGATGCCCTCGCGGTTCTCGATCTTGGAGATGATCTTGGTCGTGTGCGCGCCGTTGTAGTTCAGGAACTTGCGGATCTCCACCACGTC
>CAMNEH010000165.1 GCA_946536315.1 uncultured Clostridia bacterium | reverse complement strand
TTCTCCGAGCGCAGTGCGAGATTTGACATTCCCTCCGTCATCCGCCTACGCACCGGCTGATGATTTCAGTAGCTTCATAGTGCCGATACGCCGCAAAGCTTAGGCGCATCCGTTCCCTACTTCACGACGCCGGTGACTCAAGCAGTAGGCGCTTGAGGCCGACGCGCAGCGTTAAGCCGCCGCGAGAACGTACTGATTGTTGTCAGTTAATTTTAATTCCCCGTTTTTATGCGGCCAGGGTCCGCAGCTCGCTGATCTGACCCCCGACAATCCCCGTCGAAACCAGTGCACCCCCATGCATTCAGTGCGTTTTGAACGCCCTTTCGATATCCCGCTTTGCGCTGCGCTCCGCCATCGCATCGCGCTTGTCGTGCAGATGCTTGCCGACGCAGACGCCCAAAGACAGCTTCATCCGTCCGTTTTTCAGGTATACGCTCAGCGGGATCAGCGTATAGCCCTGTTTCTGTACCTGCTGCGCCAGTTTCCGGATCTCGGATTTATGCAGCAGGAGGCGTTTGGCGCGAAGAGGGTCTGTGTTGAAGTAGCTGCCATGGTCATACGGACTGATATGCATGCCCTCGACCAGCATCTGGCCATCCTTCACATGGGCGAAGCTTTCCTTCAGATTGACTTTTCCCTGCCGCATGGACTTGACTTCCGTACCCTTCAGTTCAATGCCGCATTCGTAAGTTTCCTCAATGAAGTAGTCATGCCGCGCCTTCCGGTTTTCCGCCACGGGCTTGACTCCCTGCTTCTTTGCCACGCCAGCCCCTCCTTTCCTTGCTTAGTATATCACTGTTGAATCAAAAATGCAACGCCTTCGCGCGTCAAATCATCGCGTCATGCAGTGACTGTTTCCCTTGCGCGCGGGCGGAGCACCGTGCAATAGCTGTAATGTCCTTCGCGCCACCTGAACACGCTCAGGCGGGGAAAACGGTAATAATTCATATCGTCGCCCGCGATCCATGCGCCGCCGACAAAATAGGCCGCGTGGGGTCGATCAGCCCGGCCGTCGACAGGCTCATACAGTTCAAACCAGCCCCTGCCGCCCTTGATGTGGGATTCCGGGACGGGAAGCAGTCCCAATTCATACAGAATCGACGGGACGACAGGGATGGTGGCTTCGTCGACCGATATATTATGGAACGATACAAAGAACCGTTCAGGGCTGTAATCAGCGTGCTTCACTTCCCTGGCGACATAGCGCAGGCCGCCGTCCGGCGCTCTGACCAGGCGGATCGTGCCCGGCGTCCCCGGCTCGACCAGGGTATAGCCCGGATCCCCCGGATGAGGGCGAATCGCCTTCCAGTGTCCGCCTTCCCGCCCGGGGGCGGCGCTGATGACGGCGTCAGGATCTGCCGCGTCGTTGTGTATTTCCGTGCCTGTCGCAATGACCTGAAGCTCCAAGTCGTACAGCCTGACGCCGTAAATAAAGTTGGCAACGTTGCCGTTCATGTCGGCTTCGAAGCTGATATTGTTCAGGAAATACCAGTCGAGCGGACCGCTGCCTGTCAGGGTCAGACCGCGCTGAAAGTTTTTACCGGTGTCAATGGGCACCCCGCCGACCTTTTCCACCGGTTCCCAGTATTCCACGGCGTTCGGCGGCGGCAGGCTGTCTGAGGAGGTATGTGCTTTCAGGCATTTGTACAGCCATCCGTGCGATGCGACGACCGCGCCTGGGGCATAGTTGGCCTTGCTGCTCCAGCCGGGATAGCCCCATGCCTGACCGTTATGGTTGCCATGCGCCGGGTCGCCTTTGCCGTCTGCGTAATATCGCTGCGCCATCAGCGTGAGCAGGCCCCAGTCCGCGACCGTCAATCCGCTCGCGCCGGGAAACTGCCGGCCCCTGATCAGGTATTCGTCCGGGCTCATGCCCCCGTCACCCGGCGTTTCGGGCGCTGCATACGGCAGCGAATAGAGGGTGCCGCCACGCCGCAGCGTACTGCCGTCATATTTCCCGATCAGGACCGCCGGATCCTCGGCGTCGTTCACAATGAACGCGGGATGGACATGCTCCGGCAGAGAAGCGAAGAAATCACTGCTCTTCTGTTGGGGGTGACGCACAAAAATGCTCGGATTGCCCAGCTCATCCCTTAACACTACATTCTGCATCGTCCGATAGTATCGCTCAAGCGCGCCGTTGTCCATAGGCTCCTCCCTTCGCGGCTGATTGCCATCATCCCTGCACCGTATATCCGCCGCCAGGGATGATCGGAAGATTTCTTGATTCGCCCTGTCCCACCCTGATCATGCGCAGGCAGTGCCTTTCGAAATCGGCATAGCACAGGTCCACACAGCGGCGATTGAGAAAGGACGCGTCCGTACAGATGACAGGAATGTGGCAGCATTCCAGACACAGATCCATATGCATATGTCCGCTCAGCATAAAATGGAAGGTCCCGTGCGCCTGGGTAAAATCATAAGATACACCGTTCAGCGCAATGCACGTTCTGCGGTTGAACGCGTCCGCGACCGCGCACAGGCGGATGGTCAGCTCAAACGGTATCTCCTGATCCTCATGCTCGCCACCCAGCTGATAATGCGGAATATGGATGACGCCAAACAGATGAGGCTGCATATTGGCCTGCAGCCGTTGCCCGAACCAGTGGACCTGCGACCAGCGGTAATCGTTCATGGCAGCAACGCAATTGCCGCTGTCAAACAGATAGCAATCCGTATGGAAGTCACGGATCACATCGTACCCCACCGGTCGACCATGCCACAGCGCGGCCAGCCGCTCAGGCGTAATGATGGAATGCCCGTCCGGCAGATAGCCCAGGTCATGGTTCCCGGGCACCACATAGGTGTGCTCGCTGATCCAGCCCTTCAGCAGTTTCAGCGCGCCGGCGGCGTGCATGCGCGCCTGCGCGACGTTCTGTTCGTGGTTCAGAATATCGCCGCCGCAGAGCACAAACCTCGCAGGTGTGTTCTCATACAGGGCTTTCATTTCCTGTAAGAACGTGAGCATGGTGATTTCGGATTCGCCAAAGGTATTGCCGATCAGGTGCGGGTCGGTAAAATAGATGAAGCCGAAGCCGTCCCCGCCGTCAAACTGTTCCGCATATCGGATGAGCTTTTCCCGGTACAGGCCGGTGACGCGGAGATACCGGCGGATATCGGTCCCTGCCTGCACCTCCGCCTGCACCTGACCGAACATCGCCATGGCCTGCTCTGGCATTCCCCTGCCGAAGTCAAGCGCGTTGGCAATGTCGTCGCTCAGCTTGGCCCGGGTAATGGCCCTGTCCGCAACGGTGGTCGTCGCCTCAGGATGCGCGCGCAGCCAGCGCTCAACGACCTGTCCCACCATGCCATCGCTGACCGTCACGGGGTCTGTCCACCTGGTCCTGCCCTCCCCGTCGGCCGCCAGCAGCTGTCCCGCCGAACCGTCCGGACGCTTCTTCGGTTTGGCGACGCGCTCGGACAGGCGGTCGTTCAGCCTCGCCAATGCCGTCTGGAGCCGGCCGAGCTCCATGGCCTGCTGCTCCAGCTCATTTCTGATCAGCGCGGTTTCCACAAACGCGGCGCCGATTTTTGCTTCATCTTCCGGTCTCATTTCACTGCCCCGTTCCCCGGCTATAAAAAGAGCAGTCTGTATACGCAGACTGCTCTGTCTGGCAGGGGAAGAAGGACTCGAACCCTCAACAAAGGTTTTGGAGACCCACGTGTTGCCATTACACCATTCCCCTACGCAACGATGGCATTATAACGCTGTTTCATGTAATTGTCAATCGTTATTTTTGTTTTTTTATCAGTCCTGCGTCCACTGTTCATTCCAACGGCGCAAAACGTCAGTATTTCGGCTGATATCAGATTTGCATGTCAAAATCAGTCCCGTTATGTCCATTGTCAAAACAGCGAAAATAACATATATTAGCACCAGACCCGTGTGGGTTGCTTTCTGTCGCCCATACGGTAAGCGCTATACTATGTGTCGCCGGCATGCGGCGGACAATTTCAAGGAGTGAGGAGATATGCTGCGCAAAAAACGCTGTGTTGCCATGCTGCTCGCGGGCGGTCAGG
>CAMNEH010000164.1 GCA_946536315.1 uncultured Clostridia bacterium | reverse complement strand
CAATATTGCAGTTTTGCCAACCGTAAATCTCCGTCCAAAGGCGATCCCCCGCCGCAGCGGGGGATACGATACTGATCGAAAGCTGATCATTCCAGGATGTTCGTCGTGATGAAGTCCACGCCCCAGTCGATCATGCGCCGGGCGTCCTCCTCGGTATTGACAGTCCAGACGTTCACCTTGACGCCGTGGCTGTGCAGCAGCTCCGTGTACTCCCTGGTCAGGGACGAATACTTGATGTCCAGGTCCAGGCGATGCCTGAGGAGCGTATCCAGCAGGTCGTCCGTGATATTGTGGACCAGGAACTGGGCTCGCTGCTCCGGCAGGCGCTCGCGGACATAGATCATGTTCGGCAGGTCGAAGGAGATGAAGATCGTCTGATCGAGGTAGTCCATCTGCCGGATGATCTCGATGATCCGGTCGGTATCCTCAGCGGCGAAGTGGTTTTTGAGCTCCAGCACGGCGACCTTGCCGTACTTTTTGCAGATGCCGAGATACTCCTCCAGGCTGGGCATGATCAGGTCACGCCGGCCTTTACGGTCGTCCGTATCCAGCAGGCGGATCGCGCGCAGCGTCTCAAAGGTCGTGTTTTCCACGATCATCTCATCCCCCGCGACACGCTTGGTGTTGTCGTCATGGATGATGATGAACTGCCCGTCCGCGGTGCGGTGCACATCCGTCTCGATGCCGAAATGGCTGCGCTGCCCCGCCGCGACGAACGCGGACGCGGTGTTCTCCTTTTCCAGCCCGCTCATGCCGCGGTGGGCGATCATCAGGGGCTTGTTTTCCTGCTTCAGGTGAATGGTGTCATACATTGTCGGCTGTGCCTCCAGTATTGTTTATTTCATTGCGGCCTTGCTCATGCCGGTCATGATATATTTCTGCAGAACGAGGAAGAGGAATATGATCGGGATGATGGCCATGACCGCGCCGGCCATGATCTCATTGAAGTTGGATACGTACTGGCCGGCATAGGTCTCCTTCAGGCGCTGCACGCCGACCGCGATGGTCATACTGGACGCGGACTGGGTGACCATCTTGGGCCAGAAATAGCTGTTCCAGCCGTTGATGAAGCTGATGATGGACACGGTGATCAGGGTCGGCTTGCACATCGGGCAAAGCACGTTGATGATGGTGCCAAAGCGTCCCATGCCGTCGATCTTGCCGGCCTCGATATAGCTGTTGTCCACCGCCATGAAGTTCTGGCGCAGCATGAAGATGAAGTAGGCGCTGACCAGGTTGGGGAGCACCACGCCCAGCCAGGTATCGATGGCGTTCAGACGGGCGATGGTGACGTAAATCGGCACGAAGGTGACCTGGATGGGCACCATCAGCGCGCCCAGCACCAGCATGAACAGCACGTTTTTGCCCTTGAACTCGCCCTTGGAGAAGCCGTAGGCCGCCATGACGCCCACCGTCAGCTCGCCCGCCATCATGATGAGGGTGGTCACCAGCGTGTTGATCAGGTAGCGGTCAAAGGGCGCCTTCTGCAGCACGTTGGGATAGTTGTCCCAGATGAAACGGTCCGGCCACAGGGTCGGCACAACGCGCAGCAGTTCGTCCGAGGTCTTGAAGGAAGAGATCACCATCCAGTAAATCGGGAACAGCGAGATGATCACGAGCAGGATGCAGGCGGCATACTGCGCCACCCTGCGGTAGATCGCGTGTGCGATCTGCAGGTGCTCGTCCGCGCGGACGATGGGCGATACGAAGCGCATGTACAGGCCGCAGACCAGCACAAAGCACGCGATCACCAGCGCAGCTATGCCGAAGGCTGTGTGGTTGGCGGCGAGCAGGTTCAGATCCTGCCTGAAATTATACTCGATGAAATCCGGCATGAGCCTTGCCGCTTCCACCGAGGCCGCGCCGGGCGCGTGCCTCTGCAGGACCGCGCGATAGCTGATGGTCCCGAAAGCCCAGCACAGGCACAGCACCAGCGCGATAGCCGTCAGCAGCACCAGCAGGTCAAAGAAACCGCTCTGCTGCATCCGATGCCAGTGCGTGGTCAGCTGCGGCTGCTGCCGCAGCGCCTGCAGGCCGTCCTTCCACATCACGGGGATCGGCAGCAGGATCAGCACCGCGGAAATGGGAAACAGCACATACTTCCAGCTGCCCGCCGGCCGGAAGGGGAGCAGGACTGCCGCCAGGATCAGCACCGCAAACCCAATCAGCTCGCAGATCACGCCGATCCGCTTCTGTTTGCTCAGCTTACGCAACATTCTGTCTCCCCCCTTTACGCGTCATAGTTGACACTGCGGTTGGAATAGCGCATGGTAGCCGCAGTGCAGATCAGCAGGATCACGAAGAACACCAGCGACACCGCAGCGCCGCGCGCCGTGTGGAAATCCCTGAAGGTCAGGTTGTAGATCCACTGCACCATCACGTTGGTGGAGGTGCCGGGGCCGCCGCCGGTCATGACGTCCACCGACTGGAAAACCTTCATGCTGGCGATAAAGGTGGTCACGAACAGGAACAGCGTGGTAGGTGCCAGCAGCGGGATGGTGATGTAGCGGAAACGCTGCACGCCGTCCGCGCCGTCGATCGCCGCCGCTTCATAGTAATCCTGGCTGATGCCCTGCATGGCGGAGAGGTAGATCATCATGGCGTAGCCCACGACGCGCCAGCACGTCAGCAGAAGGATACCGGACAGGGCGCTGCTGGAATCGATCAGCCAGTGCGGGCCCTGGACGCCGAACAGTGCCAGGGTATAGTTCAGGATGCCCTCGCTCTGGCCGATGCCAGTGGCAATAGTGCTGTACAGGATCCACTGGAACACGACCGCGCTGGTGGATACCGCGATGTACTTGGGCATGAACACGACGGTGCGCATGACGTTGAAGGCCCGTGTCATGCGGTTGAACAATAGCGCCAGCAGCATGCCGCCCACCAGCGTGATGGCGACCTCCCAGAACGTGTAGATGCCGGTGATCTTCAGGCTCTCCCAGAAATAGCGCTTGCCCGCGCCGTTGAACATCCAGTCGAAATTTGCGAAGCCCACGAAGTCCTGCTTGCCGGTGGTCAATACCGACATGTTCGTGAACGCGATGCGGATCAGGTCGATGACCGGATAATACACGAACAGCAGGAACAGGAGCAGCGCCGGCTCCACAAAGAACAGGTCCTTCATCCGCTCCCACCGCTGCAGGCGCATCATGATGCCGTTGAACACCAGCACCAGACCGGCCAGCAGGATGATGACCGCGTGGTTCATGATGGCGCTGACTGCCGCAATGGGGATATCGCCCCTGACAGACACATAGTAGGTGCCTACTGCCGGTATGCTCAGCTCCGTTGCTCTGACCGGCGTCGAAGCATCAAAGGCCGGGATCATGGCCGAAGAGACTTCCTGGCCGGTCAGGCTGTTGTACAGGACCACCCTGCGCTCACTGCCGCTCAGGGAGGACAGGGCATAGAGCTTCAAGGTGCTCGCGCCTTCCACCGTCATTTTCAGGCTGCGGTATTTGCTGCTGCCCGCGCCGGGGAATTTGACCGCCCTGGTGACCGTCTCGCCATTGTCCAGTGTCAGAGGCGTTTCTTCTTCGATCACCTGGGTCTGGCGGTCCTTGGTCGCCGGGAACTGCAGCGAGCCGCCCTTCAGGGCCTTTTTGTATTCGCCGGGATCGAAGGCCTCGACGCTGATCACGGAGTCATCCGCGCCGGAGAGCTCTGCCCGGAACACGTGCATGCCGCTCTCCTCACCGTCCAGGTCGAAGGCGCCGGTCACACCGGTGCCCGCGTTGCTGGCCACCTCACGGGCGATGAACACCTGGTCGGTCATCCACATGAGCGGCTCGATCTGCCAGTCGCCAGCCAGATAGCCGAACAGGCCCACCAGCATTACCAGCGCGCCGATGACGATCAGCGCGATGCCCGTGCCCCGCTGAACCGGCGAGATCAGCTGACGCTCCTTCAGCTTCATTTGCTTATTAACGTCTTCCACGGCGATATCCTTTCAATGATTTCAGGGGAAGGGAGCAAGTCTCCCCTCCCCTGAAAGAGTTGACGTTTTACAGGGATCCGGTGTTACTTGGCGACGGAGTCCAGCTCAGCCTGGATCTCGACAGCCAGCTGATCCAGCGTTTCCTTGACGGGAGCGCCTTCATTGTAGATCTTGCCCAGCGCCTCGCGCCAGAGATTGCCGCAGTTGTTGTAGGCGGGATTCTGGTTGCGGGGGTTGATCCAGGACGCCATCTTGATGATGGGATCCA
>CAMNEH010000163.1 GCA_946536315.1 uncultured Clostridia bacterium | reverse complement strand
AATCAGCACGGAAAAGACATTTGCCAGACATGCCGCTGAATTAATCAGCGGTTCCCTAGATTACTAAACCAGAGACTTGTGAAAATAGATTCTATGGTATCAGCAGGACTACCCTTATGAAGCTCCTATCATGAGAAGCCGGTCGTTTATCGAGGAGTGCAATGGTCACTGCGCCTGCGGTCCTTTATATTCCAGGCAGAGCATGGTCAGGTCGTCAAACTGCTCGGCTTCGCCCACGAAGGCGTCCACGTCGGCGCGGACGGTTTCCAGGGTCTCCCGCGGGGAGGCGCCGCCGGCCCGGTTCAGCGAGGCCAGCATCCGCTCCGTTCCAAAGAGCTCCTGGCTGCTGTCCGTGGCCTCCGGCACACCGTCGGTATAGATGAACAGCTTATCACCCTGCTGAAGCGTCAGGGAATACTCTTTATAGCGGGCGTTCTCGATACCGCCGAGGACAAAGCCATTTTTGCCTTTCAGCAGCTCACACTGGCCGACGGACGCGTGATAGACCACAGGGAACTCGTGCCCCGCTGAGGACGCCACCAGCCGGCCGGTGCTGATCTCCAGCACGCCGACCCAGGCGGTTACGAACATTTCCATCCGATTGTTGCTGCAAAGGGCCGTATTGGTGTAGGCGAGGACCTTGGCGGGGCTGTCATCCAGCAACGCATGGCTGCGAATAATATTCATAGTGATCATCATGTACAGCGCAGCCGGCACCCCTTTGCCGCTGACGTCGGCAATGACGATGCCCAGGTGATCCCCGTCGATCATGAAGAAGTCATAAAAATCGCCGCCGACCTCCCTGGCCGGGTCCATGGCCGCGTAGATATCGAATTCCTTCCGGTCGGGGAAGGCTGGGAAAGTATATGGCAGCATGGAGGCCTGGATCCTGCTGGCCATTGACAGCTCCGAATTGATGCGCTCCTTCTCCGCGGTGATCCGGGTGATGTGCTCCTCGTGCTGTGTCAGCTGCTGTTCCATCTCTGCCATGGTCACGCTCAGGTTTTCCAGCTCATCCCCCGTGTGGATGTTCAGGGCGGAAAAATGATCCGTCACGCCGCTGCCGGCGCGCCGGTCCTGGGCGTAGCGCTGGGCGGCACTTGCGATGGCGTTGATGGGACGGGCCACCTGCCGGTTCATGCGCCGGGAGACGATCCACGCCAGCAGCGCGGTCGCCGCCAGCAGGGGAAGGCCCACCTTGATCGCGTAGTCATTCAGGCCGGCCGTCACATTGGACAGCTTGACGTCCACCAGGCAGAAGCAGCTCGTGACGCCCTTCTCGTACTGAATCGGGAAACCGGCCGTACAGAGCCAGCCATCCCTTTCAGTTCGGCTGATGTTGTAGAGCTTGCCCTGACCGTCCCAATTCATGAAGCCGCTGGCCTCGCTGGCGGAAACCTCGTCCCAGTCTCCGGGCATCCTCCGATCGCCCTGATCCCGGTCCGGGTCCATGATGTAAACCAAACGATTGTTCTCCTGGTCGTACATGCCCAGGTAGACATAGTCCACACCGATTACGTAGTTATTGATCATATGATAGAGCACATCGTAGATTTCGCCTGTCTGCAGCTGGGTGTTGATGGAGGCGTAATACGAGCGGTATTCCGCCCTCTCCGCGGGATCGTCAGACACTGCCTTCAGCCGCTGCTCCGGCGTCAGGCTGTTGTAGATCCTCATCACCTCCGCGGCGAGGCCTTGGGTCCTCGGCTGGCCGTGCAGGACGGAATAGCCCGCCTTTTCCGCCAGGCCGTACGCCCTGGTGATATACTCCTGCTCCAGCCCCGAGCCGTAAATGCTCATACCGATGATCATGGCAATGACGGCCATCACCACGCAGGTCATCACGGTGGAACGCAGCATCCTTGAAGTCAGGGATTTTCTTTTTTGGATTCCGGTCTTCGTTTTGCCCATATCCGTTCCTCGCTCTCACTACAGATGAAATTGGATGACAGCCCGATTATATCAGATCGGAGCGCCTCAGACAAGACATATTTGACAGCCTGCGCGGCGAACAGATGCACCAGCATTCCAATATCTGCAGCGATCACCGTGGGACCGAATGACGGATCTGTTGTATCGATCATGACGGCTGCGCAGCGCCATGACGCCCATGTAAACCTGTTATTCGTCACAGTCGATGACATACGCGATCTGCCGCTCTTCCAGCAGTGACCACAGCGTCCGGTCATTCCGGACGATCCAGCAGGCAGAAGACGTTTCCGGCAGGACAGCAGGATCATGGCCGCCATAACAAATTGTTTGAGCAGCCGAACCAGCCATCGCCGACGCACTGACAGAACGGATGCCTGCCGGCAGCACGACGACCGGGGACACCGTACCAGCCAAAGCCTCGTCCTCCAGTGTGATGAGCTGTGTCGGGAGCCGCAGCGCCTGTGCTGCCGGAATGACCGTCAATACCGTTTCAGTGTCAGCGTTTGCCGGACCGTTGCCGCGCAGGACGGTTTCGCCTGGCGCCAGACAGTGCAGCACATGGCCGTTTTCGACCTGAGCGACGTTCCCGTCCTCACAGGACCATACCATCGAAACGCCTGACTGGACGGGCGGCGCCGTCTGCAGCAGTTGCAGCGACTGCCCCACCGGCAATGTCAGATGCTGTGTATTCACCCCCAGGGTCTGCGGCATCAGCAGGGAGGCGTCCGGCACATTGACTTCGCCATCCCCCGCCAGCCTCTTGATGCGTATCTCCTGCTGGCTGCCGCCCAGCGAGGGGAACAGCAGCTTCATGATCGCGCAGAGCGCGCTGATATGGGGTGCCGCCTGCGAGGTGCCGGTCTGTGCCGTGAATCCGCCCGACAGTGAGCAGGACTCGATCGCGCTGCCAAAGGCATATACGTCCAGGCTCGGCCCATAATTGCTGTAGGACGCCTGCGCCGGCTCCTCCATGGTCCCGGTACAGGCGCCGACGACGATCAGTCCGTTCTCCTCCAGGTGTACGGGACAGTAGCGGCTGCACAGATCCCCGTGGTTTCCCGCCGATATGACCACGGCGCAGCCGCGGCCCACGGCGTAAAGGACCGCGTCCTCCAGCGCCTCGGAATGGGTATCGGAGACCAGGGACAGGTTAATGACACCCGATCCGGCCTCCGCGGCCTCAAAGATCGCGCTGGTCGTATTGGAGACGGAGCCTTTCCCGGAACCGTTCAGCACACGGATCGCCTTGATTCCCACCGGCAGGTCCGGCGTACAATCGACGATGATCCCCGCCACATGCGTGCCGTGGCCGTAGGTGTCGCTGGACGAATCCTCGTCCCCGTCAACGTAGTCGTAGCCGCTTGCTTTCAGCCTGCGCGAAAGGAACGGATGCGGATATACGCCGGAATCGATCACAGAGACCAGTACGGAGCCGGCGCCCGCTTTTTTTGCCCATAAAGCTGCTTGCGCAAAGCCCATTTTGGAAGCGCCATGAGAATGGAATGAAAGCTCCTGTCCGGTTTCTGCCGCGCAGCCATGCACGCCAGCGTCCAGCTCAGCATAGATGATATCCGGCAGCGTTTTCAGGTATTGCACAGCCTGCTCCGCCCTCAGCTGATCCGCATAGGCTGCGGTAAAACAGCCATGAGGACCGGCAAGGAGGATCTCCGGGCTGTGTTCGCCCCATTCAGGGGCTGCTGTCCTGACACGGAAAAGCACGAGCGTATAGACGGTCTCCGCCCTTTCCGTTCCCCTGCGTCGGGTCTGAAAGACGGCGCTCGACTGATTCAGTTCAGACAGCGCCTTCGCATAATCCCGCCGGCTGCCTGAGCAGTCCTCCGTTTCTGCCAGCACCGCCGCTGCGCTCAGCAGCAGGATCAGGCTGAGCAGCGCCAGAAATCCGCGCATACGACCTCCATGCATGAAGAGCGGGCGCTTTCGCGCCCGCCCTTCGTCGTTCATTTGATGATGTAGCGTACCAGCTTGGTGATGTTCGAGATTCCCGCGCCTGCGGTCGGCTGGGTCGTCGTCGTCACCGTCCTGGAGTAGGTGAAGAGCTTCGTGTAATCCGTGTAGCTGGTCTTCTTGATCTGGGTGCGGTACCAGTACTTGGTGCCCTGATTCTGAGCGTAGGAGCTGCTATGGCCGGAGACCGTATACCAGAGATAGTAGGTATCGTTCTGGCCCCAGTTGGAGCTGGCGCTCATCTGCGTGCCGTTCTGCGTGTCCTCAAAGGCGCCGAAGTATTTGTAGCCGTAGTTATTGCCTGTCAGCGTGCTGCTGCCGGTGCCCTTCTTGTAGAAGATCGCGCGGTCGCCGTTGTTGCCGCCGCCGCAGTCGTACATCCAATG
>CAMNEH010000162.1 GCA_946536315.1 uncultured Clostridia bacterium | reverse complement strand
CCCGCCACGGACGGTGATGCCGCACTGGCCTCCCTGCCAGACGCGCCCGCGGAATCCATCGGAACCGGCGATGGCGACACAGGCGCGGACAGCGCGCCTGAGCAAGGCAATGAAACCGAAGTCAATCTGGTCACCGACGCGGATGAAGCCGCCGATGCGAACGCTCCCGTCGGAGCGGACAGCACGCCTGAGCACAGCAGCGAAATGACAGGCGGCCCCGTATCCGACGTGGACGGTGTCGTCGGTGCGGACGATGCCGCCGACAGCAAAGCTGACAGCGCGGCGGACACGCCGGTCAGCGCGCCGGGTGCTGCGGCCGAAGCCGCCGGCAGCCAGGATCCCGCCGGGGATGCGTCCGTCAGCGCGGCTGATCCCGCTGCAACGGATGACGCCGCCGACGTGGATGACGCCATACCAGCGGAAAACAGTTCAGCCGCAGACCAGGCCGCCGACATGGATGCTTCCGCCGAAGGCGCTGACGCTGCTGCGGACGGTGCGGAGACCGGTCCTGCGGAGGACGCGGACGCCCAAACCGACACCGGTTCTGAGACATCCGGCGACGCGTCGCAGACGCCCGCAAACGGCAGTGACGACGCAAACGATCCGGGCGCGCCTGCTGATACAGACGTAGACACAGGCTCAGCCGATGATTCCGGCGATGCTTCTGACGGTACTCCGGCGGGAACGGATCCGGACGCACCGACGACCGTCGACGTGGAAGGCCCGGACACCGCCAGCCCGACACCGACGCCAGTCTCCACGGAGCCGCCGGCCCCAGCGGCCACGGTTGATGTCACGCCGTCCCCCGCAGTCACGCCTGCGGTGATCCCCGTATTGGAGGTGACGCCGGTCGGCGCGACCGAGGACGAGGAGACGCCGCGGCTCTGGTATCTGACCCTCACCGCGGGCGCCGCGCTGGAAATCCGCTGGACCATCAATGTACCGGCAAATGAATTCCAGGTCGTTCTCAGCGGCGATGACACCGTGGACGACCAGTCCACCGGCGAGCTGTTCATCCGTCTGCAAACCGAAGACCTCGTCTCAGGCGATTACATGCTCCGGGTATTCGCGCGGCAGGACGGCGTCAACGTGGCCGCCTCCTATCTGAGGCTGCGCCTGACGGTGCGCCGGCCCACAAAGGCGCCGGCGTATCCGACGGCAACGCCCACCGCAGCCCCTTCGCCCACCCCGACGCCTGTCCCGACCCCCACCCCGAAGGTCACGCCACGGATCACACCCGCGCCGACGGACGCTCCGGATGCGACCCCTGCGCCCGGCCCTGACGACGCGACGCCGTCGCCCACGATGCCCCCCTGGTCTCCCGGCGGACACGGCGGACACAGTGGACACAGCAGCGGACACAGCGCCGTGTTCACCGTCAAGCCCGGACAGGCGCTGATCAGCACCCACGCCAGCGGCACGGGCGATCTGAGCGTCTACGGCACAGTGCCGCTCACGCTGGACGGCGAGGAAATGACCATCCTCAGCATGGGCGGACAGGCGCTGGAGGTCAGCCGCGGCGGCACCGCCGCGTTCAGGGCGGCCCTGAACGCCACTGACCTGACCCTGACTGCCAGCGGCGGAAGCTCCGTCAGCAGCGGAAGCTCCGCCAGCAGCGGAAGCTCCGCCAGCAGCGGAAGCTCTGCCAGCAGCGACACCTGGTACTTTACCCAGTTTGCGCTGCAGACGCTGGCCCGTTCGGGGGTGACCGCGCTCACCTTCCGGTGGCCGGGCGGTGATGTCCGCATTCCCACCGATCTGGCGCTCTCCGGGACCGCCTATGCCCGCGAGCGCGCCAACGGATTTGTCGCCTCCGACTTCCTGTTCACGCTGAACGAAACCGGACTGACCCTGAGCGTAGAGGACCGTGCCTATGCCGTGAACAACGGCGTCCTGACCGCATTGCCATAACGAAATGAGGCCGCCATGAAAACAAAGCTTATTCTCGCCCTGATGATGGCCAGCCTGCTCTGCGCGCCCGCGCTGGCGGACACCTGGAGCGGCAGCGTCGCCGCCTCGGAGACGGTGGAAATCGAAATCCCCGCCGATGGCACGCTGACCGCGTTCAGTCTGGAGGTCGGGCAGACAGTGCAGGCCGGCGACGTCGTCGGCGAAATCAGGCAGACCAAGGGGTTCTCGCCCATCGACGGCACTGTCGCCGCCCTGCATGTAGAGGTGGGCGACACCGTCGACGGCACCGTACTCGAGATTTCGCCTGTCAGTCGCTATACCCTCACCTGCACGGCGGAGGAGTATGCCAAATCGCCTGAAAACGCGCTGATCCACAGTGGTGAGCAGGTGTACATCCGCTGCACGGCGGATGGCACGCACCGCGCGGTCGCCCGGGTGACGACCATCGACGGCTCCGCCTTCAGCGCGGAGGTGACCGCCGGCGAGCTGTACGTCGGCGAATCGGTGTTCATCTACCGCTCGCCTGAATACCTGAACGACAGCCTGATCGGCAAGGGCACGGTCACGACGCACGATACCTTGTCCGTATCCGGCAGCGGCGTACTGCTGCAGCTGCGCGTGTCTGTCGGCGACCGTGTCGAGCGCGGGCAGTGGCTCTTCTCCACCGCTTCCAGCGAAAACACCGCCGTCACCGTCCCCGAAAGCGGCATCGTGACCGCGGTGAACGTCCAGCAGGGCAGTCAGGTGCAGGAAAACCAGTCCACCGCCACACTGGCGACCGCCGTTTCCCTGCGTGTGGAGGTCAGCGGCGACGAGGCCCCGCGCTTCAAAAAGGGCGATACCTGGTACTACACCCGCAACGACGATCCCCATGAAACCCATTTTACCGCCACGGTCCAGCGCGTACTCACCAACGGGGACGACGCGTCCGCGACCATCGTGCTGACCCCCGTGGAGTCCGACCTTCCGATCGGCCTGGGCATCCTCCTGACGGACGAGATGGACTGAAGCAATATTGACTGAAAATGCCGCCGGGCTCCCCTTTCTGGGAAGCCCGGCGATTTTTGATTTGCTGACTGATTCACCGATGGAGCGCCTGAGCGGCGTCCGTCGGATCAGAAGAACGCGTTTTTGCCCTCACGGTCGATCACGATCCAGGTGCCGTCGCTGTTGCGCACGTCGCAGGTGCCGTCCGGCTTGAAGGCGTTCACCTCCATGTACTGGCAGGGGATGACCAGCGTATTGGTGCGGTCGATGAAGCCCCACATCCCGTTTTCGCGCACGGCGGCCAGCCCCTGGGAGAAGTCCATGACCGTGTCCCAGCGCACCTCGCCCACCGTCTGGCCGTTGCCGTCGATGAAGCCGTAGCGGGTCACATAGTTACTGCTGTAGCGGGAGCCGATATTGACCCGCTCGCTCACCATGGCCAGCCCGTCGGCAAATGCGCCGACGCTGGTCCATTTGACTGTCCCAAGCACGCGGCCCTGCTCGCTGATGTAGCCCCAGAGGCCGTCCGCGTTCTGGACCTTCATCCGGCCATCGCTGAATTCAGGCAGGGTGACGGTGAACTTGTTGGTCCGCCAATAGTCGATGGAATCCCAGTCATTCCAGTCCTTGTTCACGCACGTACCCATGGTCCGCCATTGTGCTTTGGTCAGCGTGTTACCGTCGCTGGTCATGATGCCGTACACGACCCGGTAGTCACGTTCGTCTTTTGTATGCTGTCCCACCGTGCAGCGTCCCTGGCCGTCAAAGTCCGTCAGCAGCAGGTACTGGCACGGGACCACCTCCCGGCCGTTCATGTCGATATAGCCGTAGGTGTCGTTCGCGTGGATAATGTCATTACTTGAAGATCTTCTGCTTCCCCCGCTGATGTACACCCTGGCCAGGCCGTAGCCGGCGTAGCGGCTGCCGCGGGCAAAGGGGATGCCGGTGTATTTGACCGGCGTGATCACGTTGGTCTTCAGATTTGCGATGCCCCAGAGGTCGTGGAACTCATAGATCAGGACGCCCTCGTCCAGCTTCTCCATCTTGCCGGCACGGCTCAGGTTGCCCACGATCTCGGCCTTCTGCGCGCTGTCCTGATAAGTGCCCAGCGCGGTGAAGCCCTCATAGGCAGGCGTCAGATTCCCGGCCAGCGCCTGGGAGAGCGCCGCCTGGTACAGTATGTCGATGTTCGCCAGGCGTGCCTGGCTGTCCTCATAATCGCCGACGGACTCAAACAGCGTGGCCGCCTCCCCGAGCCTGCGCTCGTTCATCGCTTCGACCGCCAGGGCGTAGTCCCTCGCGCGGATGGCCTCGCGCACCGTCCGGAGCTGCGCGGCGCTGTCGCGATAATCCCCCAGCGCCTCGAAGTCGGCCGCGGCCTCGTCCAGGCTGCCGGCGGCGTAGAGGGCAGTCGCTTTGTCATAGCGCTGTCCGC
>CAMNEH010000161.1 GCA_946536315.1 uncultured Clostridia bacterium | reverse complement strand
GGACCGGCCGGACATGCTGATCGGCGTCTGCGGCTGCATGGTGCAGGAGCAGGGCATGGCCGAGAGCCTCCGCCGGCAGTACCCCTTTATCGATATCGCGTTCGGCACCGGCGCGCTGTACCGGCTGCCGGAGCTTTTGTACGAGGCGGTGGCGCGCGGCGACCGGATGATCGAGGTGGACGAGGACCAGAACACCATCGCCGAAGGCGTGCCCGTCCGCCGGACAAGCCCCTGGCAGGCGTATGTGACGGTGATGTACGGCTGCAACAATTACTGCACCTACTGCATCGTCCCTTATGTGCGCGGGCGCGAGCGCTCCCGGCAGCCGGATGAGATCGTGCGCGAGGTGGAGGCCCTGGTGAAGGCCGGCGCGCAGGAGGTCATGCTGCTGGGGCAGAACGTGAACTCCTACGGCCGCGTTCCGGAAACGGGGCTGGACTTCGCCGGCCTGCTGCGCCGCGTGTCGGATACCGGCATTCCGCGCATCCGCTTCATGACCTCGCACCCCAAGGACCTGAGCGACGCGCTGATTGAGGAGATCGGGCGGAACCCGCAGGTCATGGGGCATTTCCACCTTCCCGCGCAGTCGGGCAACGACCGCATCCTGAAGGCGATGAACCGGCATTACACGGTGGAACAGTACATGGAGCGCGCGGCAAAGCTCCGTCAGGCGCGGCCGGACATCGGCCTGACCACCGACCTGATCGTCGGTTTTCCGGGGGAGACGGAGGCGGAATTCCAGGACACGCTGACCCTGGTGGAGCGCATGCATTTCGACAGCGCGTTCACCTTTATTTACAGCCCGCGCGTGGGCACGAAGGCCGCGTCGTACCCGGACCAGGTGCCGGCGGACGTCGCCACGGACCGCATTACCCGCCTGATCGCCGCGCAGGAGCGTGAGACAGAGAAGGCGCTGAACGGCATGATCGGGCAGACGGTGAACGTGCTGGTGACGGACGTCTCCCGCCGCGACGCCGCCATGCTGACTGGCAAATGCGAGCGCAACATCAGCGTCAATTTCGCGGGCAAGGCGGGGGACATGGGGACCATCGTCCCCGTCACGATCACCGCGGCCAGCCGGACAACGCTGAAAGGAACAAAGTGAGGTGTATCATGTCTGACAATGTCATGCAAAAGGCGCAGGCGCTGGCGAACGCGCTGCGGTTCAGCCCGGAATTCATCATGATGCGGGCGGCGGAGGACGCGGCGAACCAGGAGGAGAGCCTGACCGCGCTGTATACGGAGTATGAGCAGAAGCGCGCGGAGGTCGAGCAGCTCGCGACGCAGGACGACCCGGATTACGAGGAAATGAAGGCCCGCACGCGGGAGCTGGAGGAGCTGCAGCAGGCGTATAACGCGCACCCCCTGGCTCAGGCGGTCAAGCAGTCGCGCGGCCAGTTCGCCGCGATGATGCGCCAGGTCAACGACACCCTGCAGCAGGCGCTGAATCCCGAGGGCACCAAGGCCCGCGGCTGCAGCGGCGCCTGCAGCACGTGCGGGGGATGCGAGTAGGGCTGGGTGAAGAGTGAAGAGTGGACATAGAAATGCTGACGCGTTTCATTTGATGGCAATGCTGGGTACGGCGTGGGCGAAGCAGCTTCTGCCTGCGGCTGGCAGCGCAATCGCAATCAAATTCGCGGCGAAGCCGCCGCAACAATCGACCAAACGCCGAAGCGGAGCGAAGGCGTTTGTACCTGAACTCCTCACTTCACTCTCCACTCTTTGTTCACTCTTCACACTCCACACCGGTGCTGGAATACTCTAAAACGATCGAAGGAGGTCCGCATGGCCAATCTTTCGCCGATGATGCAGCAGTACCTGCGCGTCAAGCAGGAGAACCCGGAGCCGCTGCTGTTTTTCCGCGTCGGCGACTTTTATGAGATGTTTTTTGACGACGCGCTGATCGGCAGCCGCGAGCTGGAGCTGACCCTGACGGGCAAGGACTGCGGCCTGCCGGAGCGCGCGCCGATGTGCGGGGTGCCGTACCACGCGGTGGACACGTATGTGACGCGGCTGGTCGAAAAGGGATACAAGGTCGCGATCTGTGAGCAGATGGAGGACCCCGCGCAGGCGAAGGGGCTGGTGAAGCGCGACATCATCCGCATCATCACGCCGGGCACGCTGACCGACAGCGCGGCCATTGGCGAGAAGCGGAACAACTATCTGCTCAGCGTCTGTGTGAGCGGCAAAAAGGCCGGCTGCGCCTACGCGGACGTATCGACCGGCGAAATGTTCGCGCGCATGTGCGCGGCGGACGAGCGCGAGCTGCGCGGGGTCATCGCCTCGGTCGCTCCGGCGGAGGTGATCACCAACGCGCCGGAGCTGATCCGCCCCCTGAGCGGCGCGCTGACCAGCCGCTGCGAGGAGCGGCGCTTCGGCGCGCGCGACGCGCGGGACTGCCTGCTCGGACATTTTGAAACGGCGAGCGTCGAGGCGCTCGGCTTTTCGAAGGCGACGCAGCCGGCCATGTGCGCCGCCGGCGCGCTGATGGCGTACCTGAGCGATACGCAGAAAAACGCGCTGAAGCATATCACGCGGATCCAGTTCGTGACTGCGGGCCATACGATGCCGCTCGACCAGAATACGCTGCGCAATCTGGAGCTCACGCAGACGCTGCGCGGCCAGTCGGGCAAGGGCACGCTGCTGAGCGTGCTGGATTACACCGTCACGGCGATGGGCGGACGCCTGCTGCGCAGCTGGGTGGAGCAGCCGCTGCTGCTGGCGGACGAAATCAACGCGCGCCTGGACGCGGTCGAGGCGCTCGTCCGCGATCCCGTGCTCTGCGAATCTGTGCGCGAACGTCTGCAGCAGGTGTACGATATGGAGCGCCTGCTGTCCAAGGTCGCCTATCAGTCGCTCAGCCCGCGCGACTGCCTGTCGCTGCGGCGCTCGCTCAGCCAGGCGGCGCCGGTGGCAGCGCTGCTCAGCGCCCCCGCGCTTTCGCAGGTCGCGGCGCTGCTGGACCCGGTCCAGCCGCTGCTGGACGTGCTCGAGGCCGCGATCGCGGAGGACGCGCCGCTCTCGCCCAACGACCCCGGCGTGATCCGCGAGGGCTATGACGCGCAGCTGGACGAGTACCGCCGCGCGGGCACGGAGGGCAAGCAGTGGCTGCTGGACCTGGAGGCGCGCGAGCGCGAGCAGACGGGCATCCGCAACCTGCGCATCCAGTACAACCGGGTGTTCGGCTATTATATCGAGGTCACCAAATCCTTCCTCTCGCAGGTGCCGGACCGCTATGCCCGCCGGCAGACGCTGGCGAACGCCGAGCGCTACACGACGGAGGAGCTGCGCGAGCTGGAGCGCAAGATCCTCGGCGCCGAGGACCAGGCGCAGCGCCTGGAATACCAGCTGTTTGAACGCGTGCGCGCGGACGTGGCCGCGCATATGGACGCGTTGCAGCGCACCGCCCTGGGCTTCAAGCGCCTGGACGCCTGCCAGAGCCTGGCCAAGGCCGCGCAGCTGAACCGCTATACGCGGCCGGCGCTCAATGAGGATGGCGTCCTCGAGATCCGCGAGGGCCGGCACCCCGTGGTGGAGGCGATGCACCGCGAGGAGCCCTTTGTGCCCAATGACACGCAGATGGATCGCGCGGACCGGCACATGCTGATCATCACGGGCCCGAACATGGCCGGCAAGTCCACCTATATGCGGCAGGTCGCGCTGATCACGCTGATGGCGCACATGGGCAGCTTTGTGCCCGCGGACAGCGCGAACATCCCGCTCACGGACTGCGTGTTCACGCGCATCGGCGCCTCGGATAACCTGGCGCAGGGGCAGTCCACGTTCATGGTGGAGATGACCGAGACGGCCTATATCCTGAAAAACGCGACGGACAAATCCCTGGTGCTGATGGACGAAATCGGCCGCGGCACCAGTACCTTCGACGGCCTGAGCATCGCGTGGGCGGCTGTGGAGTACCTGGCGGACAAGAAAAAATCCGGCCCGCTGACCCTGTTCGCGACGCACTATCATGAGCTGTCGGAGCTGGAGGGCAAGCTGCCGGGGGTGGTCAACTGCTGCGTCGCCGTGCGCGAGCAGGGCGAGCAGGTGGTGTTCCTGCGCAAGATCATGCCGGGCGGCGCGGACAAGTCGTTTGGCATCTATGTGGCGCGGCTCGCCGGCGTCCCGCGCGAGGTGGTCGCCCGCGCGCAGGAGATCGAGGCGCGGCTCACCGTGCACGACATGTCCGACCAGGGCCTGGGGCAGAGCATCCTGAACCCGAAGGGCAAGCGCAAAAACGAGCAGGAAAGCATCCTGGGCTTCACGCGTACCGAGTTCATCGAGGAGATCCAGCAGCTGGACGTCCTCGCCATGACGCCCATGGACGCGCTGAACCG
>CAMNEH010000160.1 GCA_946536315.1 uncultured Clostridia bacterium | reverse complement strand
TCGTCGGACGGCCCAATGTGGGCAAGTCCACACTGTTCAACCGCATCGTCGGGCAGCGCATCGCCATCGTGGAGGACACGCCGGGCGTGACACGCGACCGCATTTATGCCGACGCTGAATGGCTGGGCCACGAGTTCACGCTGATCGACACCGGCGGCATCGACCCGAAGAGCGACGATGTATTGCTGGGCCAGATGCGTAAGCAGGCCGAAATCGCAATGGACCTGGCGCAGGTCATCTGTTTCCTGGCCGACGGGCGCACCGGCGTTACGCCGGACGATATGGAAATCGCCAACCTGCTCCGCCGGACGGGCAAGCCCGTGATCCTGGCAGTCAACAAAATCGACCACGTCCGGCAGACGGACGAGATTTATGACTTTTATCAGCTCGGTTTGGGTGATCCGCATCCCGTATCCGCCGCGAACATGATGGGCCTGGGCGACCTGCTCGACGAATTTGTCCGCTATTTTCCCCAGCGTCAGGAGACCGACGGCGAGGAGGAGCAGGCACACGTCATCCAGCTGGCCGTCGTCGGCCGCCCGAACGTCGGCAAAAGCTCGCTGGTCAACCGTCTGCTCGGGCAGGAACGCACCATGGTCAGCGATATTCCCGGCACGACGCGCGACGCGATCGATTCCGCACTCGTCACGCCGGAGGGCGTGCCCTTCAACATCATCGACACGGCAGGCATGCGCAAGAAAAAGGCCATCGAGGACGCCTCACTGGAGCGCTATTCCGTGCTGCGCTCCATCGCGGCCATCCGCCGCTGCGATGTCGCGCTGCTGCTGGTCGACGCTCAGGACGGTGTTACTGAGCAGGACGCGAGAATCGCCGGCATGATCCACGACGAAGGCAAGGCCGCCGTCGTGATCATGAACAAATGGGACAGCATCGTCAAGGACACCAATACGCTCGAGCAGAAGCGCAAGGAGATCCTCAGCGCCCTCAAGTTCATGGATTACGCGCCGGTGCTGTTTATCAGCGCGCTGACCGGTCAGCGCGTCCACACTGTGCTCAATACTGCCGTCAGCGTATGGACACAGACCAGCCGCCGCGTGACGACCGGCACGCTGAACGACGTTCTGGCGGACGCGCAGCTGACACTGCAGCCTCCCGCCGTCAACGGACGTCGGCTCAAAATCTATTACGCGACCCAGCAGGGCACCTGTCCCCCGCATTTCGTACTCTTTGTCAATCATGAGGATCTGATGCATTTTTCGTACCTGCGGTATCTGGAGAATCAGCTGCGCAAGGCCTTTGGCTTTGAAGGCACGCCCCTGCAGTTTACCCTGCGGGAGAAGAAAAAGGAGGATGCGAGATGATCTGGCGGTATCTGCTGATTGCTGTCATCGCCTATCTGCTCGGCAGCATCGCCTCAGGCGTTCTGCTGACGCGTTCGACCGGCCGGGATATCCGCGCAGAGGGCAGCGGCAACACCGGCGCGACCAACGCCCTGCGCGTCTTCGGCGTGCGGATCGGGCTGATCACCTTCGTATGCGACGTGCTGAAGGCCGCCGCCGCTGTGCTGATCGGGCAGGCCCTGGCCGGCGAATATGGCGGTATGCTCGCCGGGGTCATGGTCATTATTGGCCACAACTGGCCGTGCTTCTTCGGCTTTAAGGGCGGGAAGGGCATCGCCTGCTCCTGCGCCGTGCTGCTGCTGAATTTTCCCGTGCCAGGCGCCATTGCCATCGCGATCTGCCTGGCCGCCATTGCGCTGACCCGCTATATTTCGCTGGGCAGCATGCTGCTGCTGATCAGCTTCGCGGTCATTCTCTGCCTGACCCGGCCCTTCTGGCCGTACGGCGTCTGGGCCATTCTGCTCGCGGTGATGGGCATCGCGCGGCACCACGCCAACATCCGCCGGCTGCTGAACGGTACAGAAAACAAAATCAGCTTCACGAAGCGCTGACTTCATCGCAGACTGCCGACCGGCAGTCTTTTTTTCGGCATCTGTGGCTGTCTCAGTCAAAACGGAGATCAGCGGGGAAAGATTTCGCTTGTTCTTTTGTAAAATTCTGGTATAATGTTTTTAACACCTTGTGACCGCAGAAAGGAGTCATGTATCATGGGCTATCGTGATGAGTATGAAAAATGGTTGAGCATGTTTCAGAACGACGCCGAGACCGTCGCAGAGCTGAAGAGCATCAGCGGGGATGAGAAAGAGATCGAGGATCGCTTCTATACCGAGCTGTCCTTCGGGACCGCGGGCATGCGCGGCGTCATCGGCATGGGCATGAACCGCATGAATGTGTACAATGTACGTCGCGCCACCAAGGGCCTGGCGCTGTATCTGAAGGCGGAGGGCATTGCCGAGCGCGGTGTGACCATCGCCTATGACAGCCGTCACTTCAGCGATGTGTTCGCCAAGCAGGCGGCGCTCACGCTGGCCGCGAACGGCGTGCGCGCCTATCTGTTCGACGCGCTCCGTCCGGTGCCCGTTCTCTCCTACGCCGTGCGCCACCTGAACGCCGCGGCCGGCATCGTGATCACTGCCAGCCATAACCCGCCGCAGTATAACGGTTATAAGGTCTATGCCGAAGACGGCGCCCAGCTCGGCCCGGAGGCCGCCGCGGCCGTGACCGGATATATCCGCTCGATTTCCTATACGGAATGCCAGCCCATGCCGGAGGAAGAGGCGCTCAGCAAGAAGCTGCTCGTCATCATCGGCAACGCGGAAGTCGACGACGACTATATCGCGATGATCAAGCAGCTCTCCCTGCGGCCGGAGCTTCTCAAAGAGGAAGGCCCCAACCTGCGCATCGTCTATACCCCGCTGCACGGCTCCGGCAACGTGCCTGTCCGCCGGATGCTCAGCGAGCTCGGCGTCAGCCATGTGACCGTCGTCAAGGAGCAGGAGCTGCCGGATGGCGCGTTCCCCACGGTCACCGCGCCGAACCCCGAGGATCCCGCCGCGTTCAAGCTCGCCATTCCCCTCGCGGATGAGGTCGGCGCCACCGTCGTTTTCGGCACGGACCCGGACTGCGACCGCATGGGCGTCGCCGTGCGCGACCAGCAGGGCGTGTTCCACACCCTGACCGGCAACCAGATCGGCTGCCTGCTGCTGCACCACGTGCTGGAGAGCCGCAGGCTGAACGGCACCCTGCCCAAGAACGGCGCGGCGGTCAAGTCCATCGTTTCCACCGAAATGGCACGCGCCATTGCCGCCGACTATGGCGTGACCTTCTTCGACGTGCTGACCGGCTTCAAGTTTATCGGCGAGAAGATTCAGCAGTTCAGTGAAACCGGCGAATACACGTTCCTGTTCGGTTTTGAGGAGAGCTTCGGCTACCTGTCCGGGACTTCCGTCCGTGACAAGGACGGCGTCAACGCTTCTCTGCTGCTGACCGAAGCCGCCTGTGTCGCCATGGCCCAAAAAACGACCCTGTACGACGAACTTCAGGCCCTGTATCGCAAGTACGGCTACTATACCGAAAAGGTCATATCCGTCACCCTGCCCGGCAAGGACGGCGTCACCAAGATGAAATCCATCATGGCTTCCCTGCGCGAGAACGCGCCAAAGGAGCTTGCCGGCCTGAAGGTACTCGCCGTGCGCGACTATCTGAAGGGCACCCGCGTGGCGGCTGACGGCCAGCAGGACGCGCTGAACACGCCGCCGTCCGACGTGCTCTACTTTGAGCTGGAGGACAGCAACTGGATCTGCATCCGCCCCAGCGGCACCGAACCCAAGATCAAGCTCTATGTCAACACCCGGGCCGCTTCCGCGGACGATTCCGCTGCGCTCAACCAGCAGCTGGCCCAGAGCGCGCAGGCGCTGCTCGCCTGAGTTCAGCCGCACATATACACCATCAGCCGGTCAGAAACACTGACCGGCTGATACTTTGACAAAAGCAGCGCGCAGACCGGAGTCTGCGCGCTGCTTGAACGTTCTGATGATTACAGCTGCGGGCCGGCGGGCACGAGCGCCTTGCCAGCGGCATTGCCTTCATACTTGACAAAGTTCTTGATGAAGCGGCCGGCCAGGTCCTGGGCCTTCTTGTCCCATTCGGACGGATCGGCGTAGGTATCGCGCGGGTCGAGGATCGCGGAATCGACACCGGGCAGCTCGGTGGGCACCTCGAAGTTGAAGTACGGGATCTTCTTGGTGGGCGCCGTCAGGATATCGCCATTCAGGATCGCGTCGATGATGCCGCGGGTATCCTTGATGGAGATGCGCTTGCCGGTGCCGTTCCAGCCGGTGTTGACCAGATACGCCTTCGCGCCGCTGGCTTCCATACGCTTCACGAGTTCCTCGGCGTACTTGGTCGGGTGCAGCTCCAGGAAGGCCTGGCCGAAGCACGCGGAGAAGGTCGGGGTCGGCTCGGTGATGCCGCGCTCGGTGCCGGCCAGCTTGG
>CAMNEH010000159.1 GCA_946536315.1 uncultured Clostridia bacterium | reverse complement strand
AGCAGCTCCAGGCAGTCCAGCAGCGCGCCGCCGGCCATATTCCAGTATCCCGCGCCCTCGTCGCAGCCGCCGTCGTCAGGCACTACGTCCAGCCAGCGGTCCAGCATGCCGCACGCGCGGGTCAGCAGCCGCGCCAGGTCCTCCCGCGCCATGCCGCGCAGGCACGCGCAGAGCATCACGTTGGAGACGATCCACGGTGTCCAGTTGCACAGATCCTTCCGCCGGAAGCCCATCCACCAGAATTCGTCGTGGGTCATGAACGGCGTGAGGATCCGCCGCCCGACCTCCCGTTCAACGCGCGCGCGGAGCACCGGCGACACCGCGTCCAGCCGGGGGCCGAGCAGCGCCGCACTCAGCGACAGGATCATGCCCGTCTGCGCGGCAAACAGGTCGATGTACGGCGCCGTTTCGTCCGGCAGCGGGTATTCCGCGGCCGCCGGCGCGCCTGGCACCGGATTGACGTTGTGCGCAGAAATCACCCAGCTGGTTTCCTCCATCACGCACCACAGCCCGTCCACCACGTCGTCCAGCGGCGCGTCTTCGTGCAGGCAGGCGTTCAGAACCGCCCAGCACAGCTTGCGTCGCCGGAAAAAATACGGCCCCTCGTCCGCGGCGCGGCTGCCCGTGCGCGCGAATTGCAGAAAATCGCTCGCCCTCCGCATGGGATAGGGCTGCGCCGCGTAACGGGCGGCCTGACGTCCGATCTCCTCGCGGGCCGCCGGGGACACGCCTGCCCACGCGGCACGGTCCTGCGCCGGCGGCGCGAATATGAACGGCCGCTCCTCCAGCATGGGGAGGAGCGGATGCGCCTTCAAAAACGCTTCGAACATGGTCATCCTTTCAGGCCGCTGGTCGCGATGCCCTCGATAAAGTATTTCTGCAGGCACAGGAACACGACCGAGACCGGCAGCAGCGAGCACAGCGAGGCGGCCATGATCAGGTGGTAATCGCTCGAGTTTTCCTGAATGAAGCGCCGCAGGCCCACCTGGACCGTCTTGTTGACGTCGCGGGTCAGGTAGATCATCGGGCCCATATAGTCATTCCAGGTATTCACGAAGGTAAAAATGACCAGCGTGGCGATGGCCGCCTTCGACAGCGGCAGCATGATCCTGGCCCAGATGCCATACTCGCTGAGGCCGTCCAGCCGCGCGGCCTCGCACAGCTCCGTGGGGATCCCGCGGTAGAATTGCCGCATCAGGAAGACGCCGAACGCGGAAAACGCCTGCAGCACGATCATCGCCCAGAGCGTGTCATACAGGCCCATGGAGCGCATCATGATGAACTGCGGCAGCATGTACGCCTGCCATGGCACCGCGATGGTGGCGATGTAGGCCAGGAACAGCGTATCCCTGCCGCGGAATTCCAGCTTGGCGAAGGCATACGCCGCGAAGGACGAGGTGATGGTCTGCAGCAGCGTGACCGCGATGGCGACCAGCGCCGTATTCTTGAAATAGGTCAGCAGCGGTACGCGCTGCCAGATGAGCACGTAGTTTTCCCAGCGGAAGGTTTCGGGGATCCACTTCATCGGATAGGCGAACACCTCGCGGTCCAGCTTGAGCGAGGAGGAAATCATCCACACGAAGGGGATCAGGGTGAACACCGCGAGCGCGATCAGGACCACATAAATCACAGCGCGGACGACTTTGCCCACCAGGGGATGATCCCGGCGGATCGCTTTTTGACGGATGCTTTGTTCCACGGCGCGTGCCTCCCTTCCTCAATCGTTGGAGAATTTCTTTTCGGAGCGGAACTGGATGATGGTGATGGCCAGCACGATGATCAGCAGGATCATGGAGATGGCGCTGGCCTGGCCGTAGCGGACCTTGACGAACGCTTCGTCGTAGATATACGTGACCAGCATCTTCGTGGACCGGCCGGGTCCGCCGTCGGTCATGATGGCGACCACGTCATAAATCTTGAAGCACGAGATGATCATCATGATCGAGACGAAGAAGGTCGTGGGACGCAGCTGCGGCAGGGTCACATGAATGAACTGCTTCCACTTGCCCGCGCCGTCCACCGTCGCCGCCTCCAGCAGCTCGCCTGGAACGCCCTGCAGCGCGGCCAGGTAGATGACCATGTAATAGCCCATATTGCGCCAGACGCTGACCAGGATGATGGACCACATCGCCATGCCGCTGTCCGCCGTCCACGACTTGTTGAAGGGAATGCCGACCGACATCAGGAACTGGTTGATCGGGCCATCCTTCATCAGCATGAACGACCAGCATACGCAGATTGCCACCATGGACGCGACGTACGGGAAAAAGAAAATGGTCCGGAACGCGACCGCGCCTTTGATCTTATTGAGCAGCATCGCCAGCGCCAGCGCGCAGACGATGGTCAGCGGCACCGTGACCGCGGTATAGTACACCGTGTTTTTCAGCGCGATGCCCAGGTCCACCCGGTTGAAGAAATAGGACAGCCCGCTCTGCGAGACACGCTTCACGTTGAAAATGGTGGCGTAGTTTTCAAACCCCACAAATTTCAGCTTGGAGATGTCGCCGCCGTTCCACTCAAAAAAAGACAGCGCGATCGCGCAAATGACCGGGACCAGGGTGAAAATGGCAAACCCCAGGAAGTTCGGCGCCAGGAACGAATAGGCGACCAGCGTATTCTTTCGCTGCAGTTTTCCCATTTTCACACGGGCCTGACATTGTTCACGGGTACTCATAGCGTTCTATAACCTTTCTGTCGGTCGGAAAAGGCAGGGAAGGCGACGCCTTCCCTGCCCGATGGATCATACAGGATTATTCGAAGAGCTCGGCGACGCGGTAATTCATTTCCTCAATGCCCTCTTCGGGGGTGATTTCGCGCGCCATGATGTTGCTGTGTTCCTCGTTCACGATGGTCTTGATGTCAGCGACCTTCTCCGCCACCGGCCATTCCATGCCGACGAAGGCGGGGATCAGCGCGCCCTTGCTGGTTTCATCTGTCGGGAAGCCTTCCACGCTGGACATCGCAGCCGCGACGGTCTCGGACACATACGCCGGACGCGCGCCGACGGAAGCGGTCGCCGCAGCGCCTTCCTCGCCGCCCAGCCAGGAGATGTAATCCCAGGCCAGGTCCTTGTTGGCAGACTTCTGGTTGATCATCGCGCCGGTCAGGTTGCCGAAGGAAGAGCCAGCCGCGACGCCCTCGGCGTGCGGAACCGCGGCGATGCCCCAGTTGAAGTTGCAGGTGCCGTCCTTGTTATAGCCGATCAGGGTGGAGACGTACCAGTAGCCCATGGGCATCATGGCGATGTTGCCGTTGGCGAACGCGGCGCTGTAGTGCAGGCCGGAGGCCTTCAGCTCGGCGTAGGCCATGCAGGCGCCGGCGTCTTCCAGCTTCTGGTAGAGCTTGTAGTAGTAGAGCAGGTCGTCATAGTTCCGGTCGGCCAGCGTGTTCACGCCGTCCGCCACGGTCCAGTTGGCCACCGCGGACAGCCAGGTGTGGTAATGCGTGCCGTACACGCCGTCGCCCGTCATTTTGAGCGCCAGGTCGGCATACTCATCCCAGGTCATATCGTTGGTCGGGTAGGCGACGCCGGCGGCGTCGAACAGGTCCTTGTTGTAGTACAGCACCCAGAAGTCAGAGCGGAACGGAACAGCGTACAGCTCGCCGTCCACGCTGTAGTTGCGCTCGGTGCCGACAAAGCCGGAAAGGTCATAGTTCGTCGCGGAGACATACGCGTTCAGCGGCTCGGCGAAGCCCTGGCTCTGCCACTTGATCAGGTCATCCAGCTCCTTGATCATGAACACGTCGCTGGTGTCGTTGCCCTCCAGCATGGTGGTGGTCTTGATGCCGTAGTCCTGGGACGCGACGTCGATATACTCGATGGTCACGCCGGGATGGGAGGCTTCATACGCTTCCTTCTGGGCGATCAGGTAGGGCGTGGTGGTGGCGTCCCAGGTGACCACCGTCAGGGTCTGGCCCGCTTCCGCAGAGACAAAGCTGACCATGGACAGCGCCATGACCGCAGCCAGCGCGAGGGCAAACAGTTTTTTCATATTCGGGTTCCTCCTTATTGTTTTTTCCACAGGCTCACGCCTGTCGTACACTGTATTATAGAAGCGAAAAAGCGGATTGTAAATGGCGCAATTGGTACCATCCGTTGCATTTTTCCGTCTTCCTGCAGGAAAAAAGGACACGGCCGTCGAATGGATTCCTGACACAGTCATCATCAGGAAAGAGGGAAGGACCATGCCGTTTGAAATCATACGCAACGACATCACCAAAATGAAGGTGGACGCAATCGTCAACGCCGCGAACACCTCGCTGCTGGGCGGCGGCGGTGTGGACGGCGCGATTCACCGCGCCGCCGGCCCCGAGCTGCTGGCGGGGGGCAGGACGCTGAACGACTGCGAGCCGGG
>CAMNEH010000158.1 GCA_946536315.1 uncultured Clostridia bacterium | reverse complement strand
GGGGAGTACAGAGGGGGAACACCCTCTGTTCAAATCCGCAGCGGCGGCATGTACGCCGCGAGGACAAACGGCGTAGCCGTTTGCACCTTGCGGTGTTTCCGCCCGGGAGCCCCGAAGGGGCGACAGGAAACACCGAAGGGGGGTTCCGTAGGGGGGACGCGTCCCCCATGCGATGTTTATTATCCCAGATATTCCTTCCCGCCCATGTACGGCCGCAGCACCTCGGGGATGCGGACGCGGCCGTCGGCCTGGAGATTGTTTTCGAGGAAGGCGATCAGCATGCGCGGCGGGGCGACGCAGGTATTGTTCAGGGTATGCGCCAGGTATTTCTTGCCGTCCTTGCCCTTGACGCGGATCATCAGCCGGCGCGCCTGGGCGTCGCCCAGGTTGGAGCAGGAGCCGACCTCAAAGTATTTCTTCTGCCGCGGGGACCAGGCTTCCACGTCCAGGGACTTGACCTTCAGGTCGGCCAGGTCGCCGGAGCAGCACTCGAGCGTGCGGACCGGGATGTCCATGGAACGGAAGAAGTCCACGGTGTTCTGCCAGAGCCGGTCAAACCACATCGGGCTGTCCTCCGGCTTGCAGACGACGATCATTTCCTGCTTTTCGAACTGGTGAATGCGGTAGACGCCGCGCTCCTCGATGCCGTGCGCGCCGACCTCCTTGCGGAAGCAGGGAGAATAGCTGGTCAGGGTGCGGGGCAGGGTCTCCTCGTCCAGGATGCTGTCGATGAACTTGCCGATCATGGAGTGTTCGGAGGTGCCGATCAGGTACAGGTCCTCGCCCTCGATCTTGTACATCATGTTTTCCATCTCGGCGAAGGACATGACGCCGTTCACCACGTCGCCGTGGATCATATACGGCGGGATGACGTAGGTGAAGCCGCGGTCGATCATGAAGTCGCGCCCGTAGCTCAGGATGGCGCTGTGCAGGCGCGCGACGTCGCCCATCAGGTAGTAGAAGCCGTTGCCGCTGGTGCGGCGCGCGCTGTCCAGGTCGATGCCGTTCAGGCGCTCCATGATGTCCACGTGGTAGGGAATCTCGTAATCCGGCACCACGGGCTCGCCGAAGCGCTGGACCTCCACGTTTTCCGAATCGTCCCTGCCGATCGGCACGCTGGGATCGATGATGTTCGGGATCACCAGCATGCGCTTGCGGATCTCCGCCTGCAGCTCCGATTCCTTCTGCTCCAGGGCGGCCAGCTCATCCGCCGCGGCGTTTACCTGCGCCTTGACCTGCTCCGCCTCGTCCGTGAGGCCCTTGGCCATCAGGCCGCCGATCTGCTTGGAGAGGGTCTTGCGCTGATTGCGCAGGCTGTCCCCGCGCTGGATCGCGTCGCGGTATTCCCTGTCCATGGCGATGACCTCATCGACCAGGGGCAGCTTCTCGTCCTGGAATTTTTTCCGGATGTTTTCCCGTACCAGGTCAGGATTGGTGCGCAGCAAATTCATGTCAAGCATCGTCTTTTACCTCGTGATTGTGATATTGTTCGCGCGCGGGCAGCGCGTGCGCTGCCTCCCCGCGCTCGTCCAGCAGCTTCCGCATTTCCGTCAGAAAGCTGGGCAGGTCCGTAAACTGTCGGTACACGGACGCGAAGCGGATATACGCGACGTCGTCCAGGGTCTTGAGCTCGTTCATGACCATTTCGCCGATACAGCGGGTGGTGATCTCCTCCTGGAGACTGTTGTACGCCTGCTGCTCCACCCGGTCCACGACCGCCTCGATCTGCGCGGCGGACACGGGGCGCTTGTGGCAGGCGGCGATGATGCCGCCGCGGAGCTTTTCGTGGCTGAACAGCTCGCGGGACTGGTCCTTCTTGACGACCAGCAGGTTCTGGCGCTCGAAGGTTTCGTAGGTGGTAAAGCGCCGGCCGCACTGCAGGCATTCCCTGCGCCGGCGGATGCTCCCGCCGTCCTCCACCGGGCGCGAGTCCGTCACCTTGCTGTCCAGGCACCCACAGGCAGGGCATCTCACGCGAACACCCCCCGGCTTTCGCCGATCCGCGCGACCAGCGTGTTCAGCGCGCTGACGCCGATCTGGTAACCGTGCGAATTGTCCAGCCGGTAGTCCGCGGCCGAGCGGTAATACCCGATGCGCGCGCCGTACTGCTCGATCACGTCCTCATGCGTGCCGCCGCGCAGCGTGGGCCGCCGGTCCATCTTGATATCCGACAGGATCTGGTCCAGCGGCCGGTCGATGAAGATGATCGTGCCGTGATTTTTCATGAGGGCGATGTTCTCCTTCACCAGCACCGTGCCCTCGCCCGTGGACACCACGCATGGCGCGACGCCGGCCAGCTCCGCCAGGACCGCCGTTTCCGCGATCCGGAAAAAATCCTCGCCCAGGGTCGCGTAGATGTCGTTGACGGACATGGACAGGATCTCGCTGATGCGCTGGTCCGTATCCACGAAGGGCCGTCCCATGGCCTGCGCCAGGCGCTGGCCCAGGCTGGTTTTCCCGCATCCGGCCATCCCGACCAGAAAAATGTGGTCCTGAAGCATGCTTTCCCCCTCCTTGAGTTTTTCTTTCGCGCGAAAGCGCTGTCAGCGGGTGACGCTGTCGAGCACCGCCTGACCCATGTCCTGCGGGTCGACGACGGCGCGGTGCAGGATGTCCGCCGTTTCGAGCGCCGCGATCGCCGGCGGCAGCGCGGTACCTGTGGCCGCGGCCAGGGCCCGCGCGTCGTCGAACACGCGGCCGGTCACCGGCAGCCCCAGGGCGGCGGAGACATCGGACACGAACTTGTACGGGCTCGCCGTCGCGTTGACCAGCGTCAGCCGGGACGCGCCGCCGGCGCGCAGCTCGGACATGACAGCCAGCCCGACGGCCGTGTGCGGGTCCACCAGCGTCCCGTGCGCGCGGAAGGTGTCCCGGATCGCGTCGCGCGTCCGGTCATCGTCGGCGGCCCCGGCGTCAAACTCCGCCTGGAACGCCGCGTGCAGCTCCCCGGGCAGCGCAAAGCGCTTTTGGGTACTCAGCGCCGCCATCCACGCCCGGACCTGCGCCGCGTCGCGGCCGCTCAGCTCAAACAGCAGGCGCTCCAGGTTGGACGAGATCAGGATGTCCATGGACGGGGAAATGGTCTTGTAGAACGGACGGTCCGCGTCGTACACGCCGGAGGTCAGGAAGTCCGTGAGCACCCGGTTGCGGTTGGAGGCGCAGACCAGCCGCCCCAGCGGCAGGCCCATGCGCCGGGCATACCACGCCGCCAGGATATCGCCGAAGTTGCCGGTCGGCACGCACACATCCAGCGTGTCGCCCGCCTGCAGCGCCCCGCGCTGCCGGAGCGCGCGGTAGCCGTAGAAGTAATACGCGATCTGCGGGACCAGGCGGCCGATGTTGATGCTGTTGGCCGAAGAGGGCAGCCGCCCCGCCGCGTCCAGCCTTGCGCGGAAGTCCGGGTCTGCAAACAGGCGCTTGACGCCCGTCTGCGCCGCGTCGAAATTGCCGCGCACCGCGACCACCTGCACGTTGCTCCCGCGCGAGGTCGCCATCTGCCGGTACTGCAGGTCGCTGACCCCCTTGTCAGGATAAAAGACGGTGCAGGCCGTGCCCGGCACGTCGCGGAAGCCCTCCAGCGCCGCCTTGCCCGTATCGCCCGAGGTGGCGGTCAGGATATGGATGGTCCGCTGCTCCCCCCGGAGCAAGGCCGCGCGCGCGACCAGGCGCGGCAGCAGCTGCAGCGCGACGTCCTTGAACGCGAGCGTCGGGCCGTGGAACAGCTCCAGCAGCCAGGTCTTTTCGTCCAGGCGGCTGACGGGCGTGACCTCCTGCGACGCGAAGCCCGCGTACGCCTGGCGGCACATTTCCTGCAGCGCGTCCGCGCCGAAATCGGGGAAATACAGCGCCAGCACCTCCGCGGCCAGCTGCTGGTACGTCATCGGCACGGCCGGGTCGGTCCAGGCGGGCGCCGCCTGCGGGATCATCTCAGGCACATACAGGCCGCCGTCGGGGCTCAGCCCGTTCAGCACCGCCTCGGCCGCCGTGACGGGCGCGCCGCCGCGCGTTGACAGGTATCGCATACGTATCATCCTTTCTGCTGGTCAGCGCCAGCCGCCGGTCAGAACCAGGTCTGGCAGAAGGTCGTGACGCACCACTTTTTGATATGCTCGTAGTCGTTGATGCCGCTGTCCGCCGCGCGGTACTCGTCCGGGCAGGGCGAGGTGTTCGCGACGGCCCCGTTGCTGTCGAACAGGTAGCAGTAGCGCTTGATGCGGTTGGACATATTCCCCTCGACCGTCTTGAGCAGGTACACGCCGCCGCCCAGGTCGTCCACATCCGTGATCAGGCCGATGTGCTTGTAGCCGTATCCCTTCTGCTCGCCGTACACCACCAGGTAGCCGGGGCGCGGCGTCATGCTGAGGCGGTTCATGCGCTCAAAGCCCTTGTTGATCTTGCCCACGCCGGCCGCGCGCACCGAATACGGCTCGCCGTCCTCGTGCGGGACG
>CAMNEH010000157.1 GCA_946536315.1 uncultured Clostridia bacterium | reverse complement strand
GGGAGGAGCCGAAGAACTCCTTGATGGCGGCGGAGACCGGGCGGATGTTGATCAGATCGCCGGGCTTGACGTCGTTGGCGTCCTGGATGGCCATGCGCTCACGCACGACGCGCTCCAGGCGGCTCATGCCGATGCGGATCTGGTTTTGCAGCAGCTCGCCCACGGAGCGCAGGCGGCGGTTGCCCAGATGGTCGATGTCATCGGTCACGCCGATGCCGTAGGGCAGGCCGAGCAGATAGCTCACGGACGCGACGATATCGTCGATGATGATGTGCTTGGGCACCAGCAGGCTCGCGTTTTCACGCACGGCCTGCTTGAGGTCTTCGGCCGGTGTCTCGTCCAGCAGCTTGAGCAGGGAGGGCAGGTGCACCATCTCGAGGATGCCCGCCTCCTTGGGGTCAAAGGGCAGGTAGCTGTCCGCGCGGACAAAGTTATTGCCCACCACGGTGTGCGGCTCGCCGTCGATCAGGATCTCGGCCCTGTTGACGCCGGCGTTCTGCACGGCCATCGCTTCCTCACGGGTCAGCTCAACGCCGGCCTTGGCGACCACTTCGCCCGTCACAGGGCTGACGGCGTCCGCAGCGAGCGCGTGTCCCGCGATACGCGCGGCGATGCCGAGCTTCTTGTTGAACTTGTAGCGGCCTACGCGCATGAGGTCATAGCGCTTCGGATCGAAGAAGAAGCTGCGCAGCAAAGAGCGCGCGCTGTCTTCGCTGGGCAGGTCGCCGGGCTTCTGACGGCGGTAGATCTCCAGCAGGGCGTCGCGCTGGTTTTTGGTGGTATCGGCCTGCTGAATGGTGGCCAGCAGACGCTCGTCCTCACCCAGAAGGCTGGTGATGTCGTTGTCCGTCGGATAACCGAGGGCGCGCAGCAGCACCGTGATGGGCAGCTTGCGGGCGCGGTCGATGCGCACCCAGAGCGCGTCGTTGGAGTCGGTCTCATATTCCAGCCATGCGCCGCGGTTGGGAATCACCTGGGCGCTGTACAGGCGCTTGCCGGCTTTGTCGATCACGACGTCATAGTACGCGCCGGGCGAGCGGACCAGCTGGCTGACGATGACGCGCTCCGCGCCGTTGATAATAAAGGTGCCATGCTCGGTCATCAACGGGAAATCGCCCATGAAAACTTCGGATTCTTTGATCTCGCCAGTTTCACGGTTCTTGAGGCGCACGGAAACCTTCAGCGGGGCAGCATAGGTCAGGTCACGTTCCCGGCAGCGCTCTACATCGTTTTTCGGTTTTCCGTCCAGCGAGTAATCGACGAATTCCAATACCAGATTTTCGCTGTAATCGGTAATGGGGGATACGTCGGCCAGGACTTCTTTCAGATCTTCCTGCAGAAAATGGCGATAGCTCTTTTTCTGTACCTCGATCAGGTCCGGCATATCCAGTACTTCGTCAATGCGCGAGAAACTCATACGCTTGCGCAGCTTTCCCATTGGGACCTCGTGCACCATAATGCCAATCACTCCTTTATGCTGCTCAGTGCGCCTTTTTCGCCGCCGCCCCAGTGCGCCGGCACCCGCGTTTCAGGCAAAGAAATGCCTGCACATCAAGTCGCTACTGATGCAATCGTAAATGATAGCATACCGGAGACCATCTGTCAAGTGCTTTATTTGTTTAACGATATTTCGTCCAGCGTCATGGCGAAGCCGGGGACACATTCACGCATGAAATCCCGTACCTCCGGCAGATCCACGCTCTCGATGGCGGACAGCAGGGTTTGGGCGGCGTGATCAAATTCGGTGTTTCCGGCTTTCTTTTCCTCCACACATTTCAGGTAGGCGCTGATCTTGTCCGCGGCCTTGACCAGCCGCCAGGCCGGCGCGGCGCTGTCGTGGCAGATGAGGGGCGTGTAGGCGGCACGCAGGTCTTCAGGCAGCATGCCCAGGAGCCGCTCGTTGGCAATGCTTTCCAGGCGGCGGTATTCCTGCTTGATCTGGGGGTTGTTATGCTTGACCGGGGTGGGCAGGTCGCCGGTGATCACCTCGCTGGCGTCGTGATACAGCGCCAGCGCCATCACCTGGCCGGGATCATATCTGCCTTGATACCGCGTATTGGCAATCAGCGCCAGGGCGTGGGCGATCATGGCCGTCTGGGCGGCGTGCTCGGTATCGTTTTCGGGGCGGGTATTGCGCATCAGCCCCCAGCGGTTGATGTATTTCATTCGATTAATATAGGCGAAAAAATGATACAGCATCGTCGGGTTCCTTTCAAATGAAAAAGGGGCCGATCGCGGCACTGGTCCGCAATAAGCCCGTGAGTCTGGCGCGCGGTTATCTCAGATTTTCCTTGATTTTAGCGAGGTCCTCAGCGCTTACGCCAATGCCCAGCAGATAGTTTTCCGCTTCGGCAGCGAGGTCGGCGCCGGCAATGTCCTCAACGCCGAAGGCGCGAGCAAGGGTCTTTTTGATGTTGCTGTTGACGATGGCGTTGTAGCGGTCCCCATCCGGCTTCACGGCATAGTAATTATAATAGGTAACCATGTAATCAGCCGTCACCTCGTCGGCGGAGGCGCCCATCAGGCATTCGAGTACGGCGCAGACAAATCCGGCGCGGTCCTTGCCTTCCGTACAGTGGATCAGGTAAGGCGCTTCATTCGCGGCGATAAACCGAAGGCCGTTGGCCAGCCCGGCCTTAAAATCGTCAGCGGAAAAGTCCACGCCCAGGTTCAGGGCAATGATGTTCTGTGAGGCGTAATAGCTGTCAGCGAAGCCTTCATAAGCACGCATGACTTCTTCGCTGTCGGCGAGGTTGATGAAGGTCCGCACGCCCGCTTCCCGCGCGGCGGCGTCAGCCTCGTGGCTGCGATTGATCTCGGGATTCACGGGGCTGGAGGAACGGTAGAGCTTCCCTTCGCCTATGCCGGTGGTCGTGACAGCACGGAAATTGGCGTATTCGGCGTCGCTCAGCTCAGGGTAGTCTTCGCGATTTTCGGAACGGACCAGCTGGCGGATCACCCATTCTTCATAGTAACCGCCCTGCGCAGCCATACTGAGCGTCACGGAGACCGGCTCGGTCACGCCCTCGTTCATGTGCCAGAGATAGCCGGGATCGGCCTCGATTTTTTCCTTGGTGGCGATGTTGGCGGAGGTGGCCAGATCGCCCATGTTGATGGCGAGGATGATGAAGTCTTCGCCGGTCTGCGCGTTCAGCACCGCGCGGCAGACCATGCTGCCCTGATCCACGTCAGAGTAGTTGGACCCGACGGGCATTTCAAGGCTCTGCCCGTTGAGCGTCACGCTGACGATGTCGCCGTAGGCGAAGCCGGCGTCGAACAGGGCGGAAGCGGGTGCGTCCAGCACCAGGTTGCCGTATTTTTGAATGTCGGAGACGGAGGCGGTCAGTTCAGGCAGAAGAACCGGAGCGGACTCTGCCAGGGTGGGGAGAACGCTGATCAGCATCAGGAATACGAGCAGGAGCGACATACTTTTTTTCATGGATACAGCCATTCCTTTCTGCAGCGCTCACGCTGCTTGTGCGTTAGCCGGTGGGCATACACAGATAAGTATAACATAAGATTTCATAAAAAGCACGTATAATCTTAACAACTTGCGTATTGATTTCGCTGCGCGGGTCATGGTATAATTGATATGTGGCGGAGCGGTCTGTCCGCTCGTCAACTAAAAATCTTATGGAGGCAAGGAAATGAAAAAACTTCTCTCTCTCGCGCTGGTTCTTTGCTTGGCATTTGCTGTGGCAGTGCCTGCGATGGCTGACGACACCGTGAAAATCGGCATGGTGACCGACGTTGGCGGCGTTAATGACAAGTCCTTCAACCAGACCTCCTGGGAAGGCCTGCAGGCGCTGGCCGCGGAGGATCCCTCTTTTGAGGTCAACTATCTCGAGAGCAAGACCGACGCTGACTATCAGACCAACATCAACACCTTCATCGACGAAGGCTATGACCTGATCATCTGCGTGGGCTACATGCTGGCCGACGCGACCCGCGAAGCCGCGGAAGACAATCCCGAGCAGCTCTTCGCCATCATCGACGATTCCTCCATCGATCTGCCCAACGTGGCCTGCCTGATGTTTGCGCAGGAGCAGGCTTCTTACCTGGTCGGCCTGGTGGCTGGCTCCGTGACCCAGAGCAAGACCGTGGGCTATGTTCAGGGCATGGTCTCTGACAGCATGAACCTCTTCGGCATCGGCTATATCAGCGGTGTCAAGGAAGTTTGCCCCGACGCGACCGTTCTGCAGTACAACGCCAACAACTTCGGCGACATCGCCGGCGGCGCGACTGCGGCCAAGAACATGATCACCAACGGCGCGGACGTGATCTATCACGCGGCCGGCGGCACCGGCATGGGCGTCATCAACGCCTGTGACGAAGAAGGCATCTGGGCGATCGGCGTTGACACCGACCAGGCCCCCCTCGCGCCCGACCATGTGATCACCTCCGCCATGAAGCGTGTGGACGTGGCCTCCCAGGACATCTCCAAGGCCGTCAAGGAAGGCACCTTCACCGCTGGCGTGCATATGTATGACCTGTCCAACGGCGGCGTCGACCTGGCCCCCACCCGTGACCATATCCCGGCCGAGGTACTCGAGGTTGTGGAAGCGGC
>CAMNEH010000156.1 GCA_946536315.1 uncultured Clostridia bacterium | reverse complement strand
CGAGTTTCAGGAGCTGACATTAGGGCTTCATAGTGCTGTATTTCGGGAATTCAGGCTGCAAAGGCTCATTGTTGTCAGCATTCGGTTGGCGGCCGTACGGAGATTACGAGGGCGTCTGCGTGCAGGCGGCCGCGTCAGGCCCATAGTATTTCAGCCCCAGCATGGTCAGGTCGTCAAACTGCGGGGCTTCTTTGACGAAGGCGTCCACGGCGGCGCGGACGCCCGCCAGCACCTCCTTCTGGGAAGCGTCGGCGGGAAGGGCGTTGAGCGCTTCGAGGGTGCGGTCCGTGCCGAAGAGCTGGTTGTCCTCGTCCGTGGCTTCCGCCACGCCGTCGGTGTAGACAAAAACGCTGTCGCCCTTTTTCAGCTGAAGCTCGGTGTTCCTGTACCTGGAGCCCTCCATCGCGCCGATGGCCAGGCCGTGCCGGTCCTTGAGCATCTCATAGTGTCCGTTCACGTTGAGCATCGGGTATTCGTGGCCGGCGCTGGCAGTGGTGAGCTTGCCGGTGCTGATTTCGAGGATGCCGAGCCACACGGTCACGAACATCTGCGCGTCATTGTTGGCGGCAACCTGCCGGTTGACCCGTTCGAGGATCTCCGCGGGCGTGCCGCCCATGAGGGCGTGGTCGTTGATGAGGATCTTCGAGGACATCATGAACAGCGCCGCCGGGATCCCCTTGCCGGATACGTCGGCGATGACCAGCGCGAGGTGGTCGCTGTCGATCAGGAACATGTCATAGAAATCGCCCCCGACCTCCTTGGCGGGGTCCATGGAGGCGTGAATGTCGAACTCCCGGCGATCCGGGAACGCGGGGAAGGCCGAGGGCAGCATCCCGGCCTGGATCCCGGTCGCCATATCCAGCTCCACCTGCGTGGACGCCAGCTGCCTGCTTTTGTCATTGAAAATGACGCAGTACATCACGATCAGCGACATCAGGATCATGCCGTACTGGGCGGAATTGCCGAACGCGCCATGCATCAGCACGTACTCGATGACCGGGAAGAGCAGGAACGTCAGCGCCGCCGCCTTCTGGCTGCGCGGGTTGCGGCTCCGGATGATCAGCGCGACCATCAGCAGTGCCGTGACGATCAGGAAGATATCCTCTGCCCAGGCCCAGGCGGTCATCCGGTACATCCCGTCGGCGTCAATGAAGAACGTGACTGGCCAGAAGAGATTGGACAGGACGACGACGATTTCAAGCGCCAGCAGAACGGAGATGACTTTTTCGGCCAGTCCGGCCAGGCGGTCCTCAAAATGGAGGGTCTCCCGGAGATACACGTAGATGAAGCAGATCACCGCCAGGTCGAGCAGCTTGCTGAGCAGGCTGAGCGAGAAGCACAGGACGCGCTTGTCTGGCGCCTGCAGCGTATAGTAGATGGCTTCGTTGACCGCGAAGCAGGCGCTTACCAAAACGACCAGGATCCTGAACGCGCGCGCGCCGTCTCCCTTCTGCTTCATGCATCCGAAGAAGAGCGCGGCGCTGAACAGCGCGCCGACCGAATCCACGCCGGCGTCATACAGGAAGCCCTGCAGCCTGGGCTCCGTAAAGAAGGGGAGGCTGAGCGCAATGACGAACACGGCCGACGCGATGGTCAGCGCCAATCCGAGATATACGCTGTTTTTGCTGATCTTTTTCAACATAGATACTCTCCGTGCTCAGTTTGATATATCGTTGATCCGAGAAACAAGGGGGGTCCGCAGGGGGACGCAAGTCCTCCCCTTGCGGTCACAAGTGCGCGTTCGGGGTGACGAAGCCGTGAAAATGCTGGCCGGCGCGGCGGAAAACGGGCAGGGGCACCTCGTCCAGCTCGGGGATGGCGGGCAGCTCGCCGGCCAGATACCGCGACAGCTCGTCCTGAACGTCCGCCAGCCGGCCGGTGACCGCGCCGTAGCGCAGGGCGAGGATCTCCCAGCCGAAGCGCTTCATATCCCGCTCCCACAGCCCGCGGTGCGCCTCGAGCAGGCGCTGGTATTGCTCCTGCAGCGCGGGAATCGTCACCGTCACGGTCTGCCGCAGCCAGGCGCGGTCGTGGGCCAGGTAGCGGTCGCGCAGCTCCGCGACCAGCTCGCCCTTCATCGCCGCGGTCTGGAAGCACAGCCTGGCATACCGGCATTCCGCCGAATCCGGATACCCGGCCAGCGTCTCTGCCGCCCTGCGGAACCGGGCGGCGGCGTCACGCATGGATTCAAACCCGAATTCCATCATGGGGTACAGCGGGTCGCACCAGATCAGGCCCTTGCCGGTGCACCGCTCCCGCTCGCTGGGATAGAATTCGCCGAACGCCGTGAAGGCTTCTTCCGGGACGCCGGTCAGCTGTTCGCCCAGGCGCGCGAGCGCTTCGTCGCTCACGTCCGCTCCCTGCCAGCAGGCCTCCGAAAAAATGGGCAGCTGGTTGAACGCGAGGAACACGTCGGTCTCAGCGCCGTCGTCGCCCCACATGGTGGCGAAAACGGTGTCCACCTGGTGCCGGGCGCAGGCGCGCAGCGCGGGGCCCATCGTGGCGCGGGTGCGCTTGACGTGGGGCAGGAAGCCGCTCCAGGTCCAGATCCCGCCGGCGAACACGGTCCTGCCCAGCTTCGCGTGCCCGCTGAGCATGGCGTCATAAAACGCCTCGTCCGTATGGTAGTAATCCCAGTAGCACAGGTCGATGGCGGGCAGCGCGTCGATCACGCGCCGGGGGATCTCGGCCTCGGGATCGTAGTACTCCCCGCGCCGGGAGCCGAGGCGGAAATACATGTCGCTCCACATGATCGGCCGGAAGCCGTGGCGCCCGCAGATCTCGCACACCCTTTGGACGTGGCGGTTCAGCAGCTCAAACCGGTCGGTCGGTCCGTGCTCCGCGTAATACTGTCCCAGGCCGACGCCGTACGCCTCGTCCATGCCTACATGGATCCGGCCCGTGCGGAAACAGGCGCGCAGGCTCGCGATCGCCTTGTCCAGGAAATCATAGGTTGCCGGCCAATCGGGCCGCAGGATGTCCGGCTGGTCGCGCAGCGGCGCGCTGCTCTCCCACTGCAGAAACTGCTCCATGTGGCCCAGCACCTGCACGCAGGGCATCAGCTCGATGTCCAGGGACGCCGCGTAACGGTCGAGCTCCCGCAGCTCGTCCTGCGAATAGCGGCCGCGCAGGTAGCCCAGGTAAGGGTATTCCGGCACGGTATAGGTGTCCTCCATATACAGCAGCAGCAGGTTCATTCCCAGCATCGCCAGGCAGTCGAGCGCGCGCTTGGCGGCGTCCACCGTCAGCACGGCGTTCCGGGACACGTCCACCATGACCCCGCAGGAGGAAAAATGCCGCTCCTGACGGATGTCCAGCGCCGTCTGATTTTCACGCAGGGCGCAGCCCAGCAGGAAGTAGCCGCGGGCCAGCGCGCAGCGGTCCTCCGCGAGGATTTCGGCGCGCCCGTCCTTCAGCGTGACCCGCAGCCCGGGCCCCTGGCTGATCGCGGCGGCGGGGAGTGAGCGCTGCATGCGCCGGGCCACCATCTCCCGGATGCGGAGATGATCCTGTTCTGTGATCATGGGGCAAGACCTCCTTGGGTTGATTTCTGATCAAAAAATGCAATGAGTCAGGCGACAATGCTTTGCCCTTCTTAAGGACAATCATCCATCGTTCCCGAGTCGGGCCGTTCTTACAGTGCTAACCAATCCGCTACATCCACGATCTGAATGCCTTCATGCTTCCCGAATATAGCGGATGAAGGCAGCATAGGGATCATTCAGTTCATAATATAGCACGTTATTTCGCAAAATCAAGAAAAAGATCAAAACGCGAAACAGCGCTTTGACTCTTCTTGACAGGTACAAGAAGTTTGGACTTTACCTGCGCATTATCAGGCCATCAGGGATTTTGATATGTGCGTATTGTCCGGGTTTTTGAGATTTTTATCTTGCGCTTTATCGGATCATCCCATATAATGGGGACGGGAAGGTGATCAGGATGATGTTCAGACGAAAGATTTATGACCGGCTCCTGGACTGGAAAAAGAACGCCTCCGGGGAAAAAGCGCTGATGGTGGAAGGCGCGAGGCGTATCGGAAAATCCACCATCGTGGAGGAGTTCGGGAAGCGGGAATACCGCAGTTACCTGCTGATCGATTTTAACGACGCCTCTGAGACCGTCAGGAACGCGTTTGAGCGCTACCTGAACGATCTGGATTCGTTTTTCATGATCCTGTCCACGGAATACGGGGTCAGGCTGTATCCGCATGAGTCCCTGATCATTTTTGACGAAGTCCAGCGCTATCCCAAAGCACGGCAATCCATCAAGCGCCTGGTGAAGGATGGGCGTTATGATTACATTGAGACTGGTTCCCTGATATCCATTCGGGAAAACGTGAAGGATATCACGATTCCCTCGGAGGAACGGCCGATCAGAATGTATCCCATGGACTTTGAAGAGTTCTGCTGGGCCTTTGGCGAGGGTCAGATGATCGCCTACATCCGGCAGTGTTTTGAAGCGCAAAGGCCATTGGAGGAAAATCTTCATCACAAGGCCATGCTGTTGTTCAAGCAGTATATGCTGGTGGGCGGGATGCCGAGATGCGTATCCAAATACCTGGAGGAGAACCGCAGCTTCGTCGCGGCGGATATCGAAAAGCGGTATATCCTGGCACTGTACGCGAATGACATCA
>CAMNEH010000155.1 GCA_946536315.1 uncultured Clostridia bacterium | reverse complement strand
CGTCGTTATCGGCAACAGCGGCCATCAACGCGGCATGGGTCTGATCTCCATACTTTCCATCGTTGAAAGTATACCATAAAATCGCCGTCCTTGACAACTGAATTCGTGTAAGCGGGTGAAATCGTCCTGTACTGACGGGCATGACGTGTCACAGCGTCATTCTGCTTCTATCTCTGTCCATCAACAGAGATAGAAGCAGAATGATGGGTTGTTCACGCCTGATCCCGTCAGCCATCGGGACGGCGGCTCATGACATGCGTTCTTTGCGCAAAATGTGCGGCCTGGGCCGGACATTTTTGGGCTCCGGGCGGACGGTCGAGTATTTGTCCACCCCGGAGTGCCGCCTGCAAAAATGCGGCGCTGGAACGGACTTTTTGCGCGTCAACGGCATGCCCGAAAAAAAGGGGTACGTGACGGCGCAGTCGGCAGCGGCGGACTGCTTGCGCATGTCGGCACCCGGGGGAGCGTGGCCGACGCCGGCGCAGACTGTGCCGATGCGGACTGCGCTCTGCGGGCGTTCCCGATGCCGGTTCTTCTGCGCCGGACAGTTACTGTTGCACTCCTCGATAGTAGGAATGACTGACGGTTGGAAGTCATTCCTACTTCGGGAGTGTAACGACAAGTCTTGAAAATTCTTCTTCTATCTCTATATATAAGAGTGAGAAGAAGAATTTTGAGGCGGGGTAGCAGGGCTGTTGTATCTGGACGGACCATTCGGAGCGTCAGCCTCACTGGCAGCGGGCTGGCGGCAAGGTGACGATTCCGTTCAAACATACCCTGGTTTCCACCAGGACCGCAGCACAGCAATTCAACAGCACACTGCGTGGGCTTCCGCAGAAGACGCCGGCATTCAACCCGGTGAGCTCAGGAAAGCTGCCGGATCATGCGACGGTCTGCACCGACGGCAGTATTCGCTTCACATTTCGGAAGGGCATAGAAACCTGACGGCTCTGATCGTACGCCCATCGCTCCTGCCGCGTTGACAGGAGTTTTTCCATTCGCGGCGAAAAAAAGTTCAAGACCCTTCCAGCGGTCAAGGTGGCCAGCTGCGTGATCAGGGAAAGCTACGCTCAAATGGGAGAAGCGACTGCCGCTGTAGCTTTCTGGATCAATGAAAATGGTGATCAGGTGAACCGCCCCATGTTCAACATTGACCACGTCAGCCCCAACGAGACTCAGAATCCGGATGAATATGTGACGGAGCTTTGTTTCCCGATTGAATAAAGGCAATCAAAGAAAAGAACGGCGGCACGGATCATTTTCGGCATACTGACATTCGAGCTGTCTGACGCGCCGGTCGCTGTTATTTCGTTCCTTGATCTGATATGATGGAATCACCAAAGGAAGGAGGACACCATCATGGAAATGGGAAAAGAAATCCGACGCCTGCGTGAAGATCGGGGCATCACTCAGGAGGCCCTCGCTGAAATCCTGAATGTGACAGCCCAATCCGTCAGTAAATGGGAACGCGGCGCCAGTATGCCGGATGTGCAAATGCTGCCGCAAATCGCGGTTTACTTTGGTGTCACGATCGATCAGCTGTTCAGCATAGCGCCAGACCAGCAGATGGAACGCATTGAAAACCGAATCTACAGTCATGGTTTGCTGGCGGCGGCGGAGATGCGGCAGTTGGAGCAGCAGCTTGCCGCTTATGCCGAACAGCCAAAGCTCGCCGGAAAGGCAAATACACTCCTCGCGAAGCTTTACAGCCATCAGGCAGAACAATACCGCATACTGGCAGTCGAATGTGGCAAAGAGGCGGTAGAAAAAACAGGCGGTGACAGTGACGCGATCAGCGAGCTTGCAAATGCCTGGGGAAGCTATATTTCCGACTGGAATGTTCGTAATCATCATGCGCTGATCAAATGGTTCAGTGATTACTGCAGCCGCAATCCCGATAATCGCGCCGCCCTCATGTGGCTGCTGGATAATCTGATCGATGACCGGCGTCTCGCAGAAGCACGCCGGTGGTTGGAGAAGCTGGTGCGCATAGATCATACTTTCCGCGTTCCCATGTACCGCTATCTGATCGCCCAGGCAGCAGGTGAGAAGGAAGAAGCCGCAGCCTGTCTGATTGAACTGGAATCCATGGAGGACCAGGAATGGTGCTGGGCTGTCACGCTGGGAGATATCTATACCCTGCAACAGGATTATGACAAGGCGATTGCCTGGTACAGAAAAGGCCAGGAGCTTCAGCCCTCCCCAAAGTATACTGACAGTGCGACCAGCATCGCACATATTTATGAAATCCTTGGCAATGCGCCAAAGGCGATTGAAGCATACCAGGAACAGCTGAGATTGCTGCGGGAGGAATGGGGCATTGTAAGAGGTGAAGCGCTCGACGAAGTAGAGCGAGCCATACGCAGCCTGCAGTAGATCATTCGCTGTGTGGGCTTTCCTTCCAACGAAAAACGGCATCCTGCTTCCGGAATCTCTGGTGTCAGGCGGATGAAAGCCTGGCCGACACCGGCGGAACCGCGGAAAAGCGGAAGGCCGGAAATCAACATAGACATTCAGACAGAACATAAAGGATATGAAAACGTTGAACAGAAAGCTCCGGACCGTGTCCGGCCAGACCCCCCGCCAGCCATTGGCGGGGGTTTGGTCAATGCTCGGCACTGTTCACCCCGTGAACAGTAACCGTTGACTTTTCCCCTCCGCGGACTTATGATAGTATCGTAATCGTGGACGGTCACGAACCACGCATTTCCGGGCCGCGTCAGCGGCGTCTGAGCGTCCGGCGGATGACAAAGGAGGAGAAACCAAATGAAAATCGCGATTCTGAACGGCAGCCCGAGGCTCGGCAACACAGCGGCCATGATCAACGCCTTCGCGGAAGGCGCGAGGGAAGCCGGACATGAGGTGGAGATCCTGCATGTCGGCAAAATGAAGATCAACGGCTGCCTGGGCTGTGAGTACTGCCACGGCAAGGGGGAGGGCGTCTGCGTCCAGAAGGACGACATGGCGAAGGTCATGCCCGCCTACAAGGAAGCGGACATGATCGTCTACGCGTCCCCCGTTTACTATTTCGGAATGACCGCGCAGCTGTCCGCGGCGATCCAGCGGGTGTACGCCATCGGCAAGCCCGCCAGGGCGACGAAGGCCGCGCTGCTGCTGTCCTCCGGCTCTCCCGCGCCCTATGCCGGGTCGATCGCCACGTATAAGGATATGCTGGCGTACATGGGCATCGAGGATGCGGGCATCATCACCGCGGCCGGGGCGGAAAACGGGTCTGAAGCCAAGCTCGCGGAAATCAAGGCGTTTGCCAAGGGACTGTAAAAAGGAGCGTGCCAGATGTTTTACGACTATACGCTGACCACCGGCAAGGGCGAAGCGCTGAAGCTGTCCGATGACAAGGGCAAGGTGATCTTGGTGGTCAACACGGCCACGGGCTGCGGCTTTACGCCCCAGTACGCGCCGATCGAGCAGCTGTACCGGGACTATCACGACCAGGGGCTGGAAATCCTGGACATCCCCTGCAACCAGTTTGGCGGACAGGCCCCCGGCACGGACGACGAGATCCACGAATTCTGCACGATGCATTTCAACACCACCTTCCCGCAGATGAAAAAGGCGGACGTGAACGGCGAAAACGAGCTGCCGCTGTACACCTGGCTGAAATCCCAGAAGGGCTTTGCCGGGTTTGAGGAGCATCCGTACAAGGCGCTGCTGGAAAAAATGTTCGCGGAGCAGGACCCGGACTGGGCCAGCAAGCCGGACATCAAATGGAATTTCACCAAGTTTGTGATCGACCGGGAAGGGAACGTCGTCGCCCGGTTTGAGCCGACGGCCGATATGGCGGCTGTGGAGAATTGCATTAAGGCTTTGCTGTAAATCAGGCATTCCCTGGGCCACAGGCAGCGCACGCGCCTGTGGCTCAGGGAAGCTGTATTTGACGGGACCGCGGGCGGACCGCCCCCAAAAGGCCGGAGGATCATCCACATGGGTAAACACATCGTCGCCGTCAACGCCGGCCCACGGAAGGGCTGGAATACGGACACGCTGATCACAGAGGCGGCCCGGGGCGCGGAAAGCGCTGGGGCGACCGTTGAACGGTTTGATCTGTTCAGGCTGGACAGATATACCGGCTGCATCTCCTGCTTCGGCTGCAAAAAGGAGAAATTCAAGGGCCATTGCGTCTGCCGCGACGGCCTGACGCCCGTCCTGGACGCGATCCGGGCAGCGGACGGGCTGATCATCGGGTCGCCGAATTATCTGTCCGAGCTGACGGCGTCCTTCCGGGCGCTGTACGAGCGGCTGATCTTCCAGAACCTGACCTATAACCTGGACACGCCCTGCTGCAACGCGCGGCCGATCCCCGTGCTGCTGATCATGACCAGCAACGCGCCGGACACCATGTACACAGGACTCCTGCAGGGCTATCAGCAGACGCTGTCGCGCTTCGTCGGGCATACGGAGGTCTTCGTCAGCGGCAATACCCTGCAGCTGAAGGATTACGGCAAAACCGACTGGCCCTGGACGATGTTCGACCCGGACGAAAAGTACAGACGGCATGAGACCGTGTTTCCGGCGGAAATAGAAAAGGCGCGCCGGATGGGCGCGGCGCTCGCGGGGGACAGGTGAACATCTGACAGGAGGAAAGCGCCATGATCAAAATCTACGGAATGCCGACATGCCCTTACTGCGATTACATCTACGAACAGGTCCGGGGCCGGGAGGACGAATTTGAATACATCAACATCGGCGCGCACATTCGGAATCTCAGCGCCTTCATGCGCCTGAGGGATACCAGCCCGGTGTTTGATCATCTGA
>CAMNEH010000154.1 GCA_946536315.1 uncultured Clostridia bacterium | reverse complement strand
CGGCTTCGCCTCGACAACGGGCTCGCTCTTTTCCACGGGCTTTTCTTCAGGCTTCACTTCCGCAACCGGCACGCTCTTCTCGGCGGGCTTCTCTTCCTGCTTCGCTTCGACAACGGGCTCGCTCTTCTCGACGGGCTTTGCTTCCGGCTTCGCCTCGACAACCGGCTCACTCTTCTCGGCAGGCTTCTCTTCCGGCTTCGCCTCGACAACGGGCTCGCTCTTTTCCACGGGCTTTTCTTCAGGCTTCTTCTCGGCGACCGGCTCGCTCTTCTCGGCGGGCTTTGCTTCCGGCTTCTTCTCCTCAGCCTTCTGCGCGGGGGCGGAGAGGCGGGCGGCGCCGCTGGCAACGGTTTCGCCGGTGGCGGCCGTTAGCACGCAGCGGTATTCCAGGGTCAGGGCTTCGGCCGAGAGCGTCACGTTCAGGGTGTCGCCGCTGCCGACGGCCTGCCATTTGCCGGCCTTCTTCTCTTCCGTTTTGCGCGTCCGGCTCTGCCAGGAAGCCTGGTAATCCATGCTGGCGTCGGAAACCTTCGCCTGCAAGCGCACGGTATCTCCCATCTTCACGTCGTCCGCGGCGTGAATCTTGACCTTGACTTTCGCGGAAAACTCAACCGTCTGCGCCTGTTCGGCCGGCGCGGCGGGCTCCTCCGCCCTGACGGCGGCGGGGCCGGTCAGCAGCATGGCGGCGACCAGGGCCATCGAGAACATTTTGTTGAGCTTCTTCATTCTGACATTCTCCTCTTCGCATCGCTTGCGCGGGATCAACTGCTGCAGGGGCTGGACTTCTGTCCACGTCCTGATTGTATCAGGCGGCGGTTACAGGGACAGTCACATGAACATTTTATTTCAGCTTTTTTTCTCTGAAGGTGTCCCGCCCGTGTAATCGCCCGCAGCTTCCCGCCGCTCACTCCCCGCCCAGCGGTGTGATGCGCGCGTGCAGCGGAACGCGGTCGCGCTGGTACGCGGAATAAAATACATGCTCGATGCGCTCCATGACCATCGCGCCGGACTGATAATTGACCGCCGGCAGCAGCAGCGCGACCACGTATTCGTCAAACTGGGTGACGATGTCGCCGCGGCGCAGGTTTTTACGCAGGATTTCGAGCAGTCCGGCCATGGCCCCGGCAAAAATGACGGTGTCCACCGGTTCTTCCTCCGGATCGCCGTCGCCCAGCATGATCAGGCCGAGGAACATGGTCGAGCCCAGGCGCTCCAGGTTGCGCATCTGAATGCGGTAAATCTCGCGGAAGGTTTTCATATCGCAGAAGAACGGGCCCGGCTGCTCGTCCGTGCCGTCCGTCAGGCGGTTGCGCAGCACGTCCAGGTTATAGCGCAGTCTGGCGCCCGCCCGGCTGAGCTGGCGGTAGAAGGCCTGCATTTCGTCGCTGGGCTCCGCGTCCAGCAGCTTGCGGTCGCGGTCCGTGACCTGGTGGTAGCGGGTCAGCGCCTCGTCGGTGCGGTTCAGGTGCACCAGCGCGCGCATGCGCTCGATCTGCAGCGGCTCATCCATATCATCGATGCGCAGCGCGGCGTCGCAGATGTCGACGATCTCGTTCCACGCCTCGCGCTTGCGCTTGAGCTCGATCAGGGAAAGCGCTCCGTCCAGATAGATGCGGTGAAGGCGGCTGACGGCCGCGCTGGCGTTCAGCATGTGATCCGGCTCGTACATATCGCCGCGGTACAGGGTCATCAGGCGCTGGCACAGCGCCTCGCGCTCGTCCTCGGGCAGGTCGCCGCGCAGGCGGTCGTCGATGTCCAGCGCCTCCAGCACGTCCACGGTCACGCCCGGCTGGCATTCCCAGCGGTATGCGCCCTGGCCGGACGCCACGCACGCGCTCAGCGCGGGCGAGATTTCGCCCAGCATCGCGCGCAGGCGGCTGACCATGGTCTTGAGCGCGTTCTCCGGATTCACGTTATGGGCGCCGCCCCACAGCTCGCGGATCAGCCGCGGCCCCGGGACCGGCTTGCCCCGTTGAAGGATCAGGTAGGTCATCAACGCCGCGCCCTTCCGGCTGCGCTGCGGCAGCGTTTCAAACGTGCTTCCGCCGCATTCGATTTCAAATCCGCCCAGCAGGCGTACCTCCACGGTCTGCGTCAATGTCCTTCCCTCCCCGTTTTTTCGACAATGTTTCTTCTTCGTGAGGCGATGTATGTATACTTCCCCACGCTATCAATTATACCATATAAACCGTCCGTATTTCAACGACTTTGCAGGTATTTTATCTGTTTTTACAGCCTGTCACATTGTTGTTATATTGTTGTTCCGTTGCTGTGACAAAAGTGGTATGAAAGTGTGTCTTTACATCCGCGGGCGGGTGTGTTAAGCTTATACTGTCCTCAGAGAGGGGACGTGAAAAGCGCAGCGGCGTATGGCCGCGGGCGCTTATTTTATTGCGCCGGACGCGCCGGAGCGCGGCCGGCCGCAGCAAAGGAGGCATGCGTATGAACGACAACAACAACGAAGACCGGACACGGGGCTCCCCCGCGGCGACAGCGCGGGCGTTGGCGCTGGAACGCCTGGGCGGACTGCTGCGCAGCGGGGACACCGACCCGCGCGTGCTGATTCAGGCGGCGAAGTTAGCGCTGTGGGCCGCGGACCAGGCCGGGGACGAGGCGTCGGACGACGGCTTTGAGATCCGGTTTACGGGAGGCGAGGATGGCGACGATCGAGATTGACCTGAACGGGATCAACGCCGTGTACCGGCCCTACCTGCGGGACAGCCACCGCTACCAGCTGTTCTTCGGCGGTTCGTCCTCGGGGAAAAGCAGCTTTCTGGCGACGCGGGCGGTGCTGGACGCGCTGAGCGGGCGCAACCTGCTGATCGTGCGCAAGGTGCAGCGCACACTGCACGCCTCGTGCTGGAACGAGGTGCTGAAGGCCATGCGCCGGCTGCGCGCGCAGGGGCTGTTCAAGGTCAGCCGCTCCGACCTGACCATGACCGTGCGCCGCACCGGCGCGCAGATCATGTTCGCGGGGCTGGACGACGCGGAGAAGATCAAGTCCATCACGCCGCTGAACGGCGCACTGACCGACGTCTGGATCGAGGAGGCGACCGAGTGCGAATTCGAAGACCTCAAGCAGCTGGACAAGCGCCTGCGCGGGCCGAGCCGGTTTGAAAAACGGGTGACCCTGTCCTTCAACCCGACGTGGCGCGAGCACTGGATCTGCCAGGAATTCTTCGACGGCTGGGCGGAGCCGGGCGAGCGCGTGCCCGATGGCGCGGACGTCGTCTGTGTGCCCGGGCGCAGCTACAGCGACCCGCGCGTGACCATCCTGCGCACCACCTACCGCGACAACGCCTTCCTGACCGAGGACGACCGCCGCGCGCTGGAGGAGGAGACCAGCGATTACTATCGCACGGTATACACGCTGGGACAGTGGGGCACGCACGGGGACGCCGTATTCACCAACTGGCGGGCCGTCAGCCTGCGCGAGACGCCGCCGCCCGAGGACGCGGAGGAGTTTTACGGGCTGGACTTCGGCTTTGCGCGCGACCCCTGCGCCTGCGTGCGCTGCCGGCTGGACCGGACGGACCGCCGCATCTACGTCACCGGTGAGTTTTACGAGACCGGGCTGGTGATCTGGCAGCTGGCGGAGCGGCTGAAGGCGTTCGCCGGGCGCGCCGCGGTGACGTGCGACTCGGCGGACCCGCGCTGCATCGCCGAGCTGCGCGCGCTGGGCATCCGCGCGGTGCCGGCGCGCAAGGGCCCGGACAGTGTGCTGCACGGCATCCAGTGGCTGCAGGGGTATCAGATCCTCGTGGATACCGCCTGCGCCGACATGATCCGCGAGCTGAGCGCCTATGCCTGGAAGGAAGGGAGCCCGCCCCAGCCGCGGCCCGGCGACGATCACCTGATCGACGCGCTTCGCTACGCGCTGGAAAGCGAACAGACCTGCCGCCCGGCGCGCCTGCGCCGCAAACGGGAGGTGGGACTGTGATCACCCTGAACCGCGACTGCCTCCGCGACGGGCTGACTGCGGACATCGTGGCGGCATGCCTGCAGCGCCACCGCGCGCTGCTGCCCGGGCTCGCCCGTCTGCGCGCCTATTACGAGGGCCGGAACCCGGGCATTATGGAGCGCGACACCGGCGAGCGCGAGGCCGCGCGGCTGCCTCATCCCTTCGCCCGGTACATCGCGCTGACCGCGTCCGGCTACCTGACCGGGCGGCCGATCACCTATGAAGCGCCGGGACAGGAGGCGGCGCTGGACGCCCTGCGCGCGAGCTTTGAGCGCAACGCCATGGATAGCATCGACGCTGAGCTCGCCGTGCAGGCTGCCGTCTATGGCAAGGGCGTGGAGCGCGTGTACGCCGACCGCGACGGCCGCCCGCGCAGCGTGACCCTGAGCCCGGAGGACGCGTTGGTGGTGTACGACGACACCGTCGCGCACGCGCCGCTGTTCGGACTGTGCCTGTCGCGCCGGACCAGGCCCGACGGCACGCCCGACGGCACCATGGTGGAGGCGCTGACCGACACCGAGCGCATCGTCTGGCGGCTGCATGACCCGGGCGGCCTGTCGGCCGGCGCGGCCGGTGCGACCGGTGCGACCGGTGCGGCCGGTGCGACCGGGGGTGCCTGCCTGACGCCGGTATCGCGCGCGGCGCACTACTTCGGTCAGCCGCCCCTGATCGAGTACTGGAACAACTGCGACGAGACCGGCGATTTCGCCGCGGTGCTGCCGCTGATCGACGGGTACGACCTGCTGCAGTCCGAGCGCCTGCACGACAAGGAGAGCTTCGCCGACAGCCTGCTGGTGCTGACCGGCTGCCAGCTGGAGCAG
>CAMNEH010000153.1 GCA_946536315.1 uncultured Clostridia bacterium | reverse complement strand
CAGGCAAGATCCACACGGACTTCGAGCGCGGCTTCATCCGCGCGGAGATCGTGCCGTTCGAAACCCTCAGGGAGCTGGGCAGCATGGCCGCCTGCAAGGAAAAGGGCCTGGTGCGCAGCGAGGGCAAGGACTATGTGATGCAGGACGGCGACGTCACGCTGTTCCGCTTCAACGTCTGAGGCCGCGCCATGAGCAGACTGAGCTTTTTCCTTCAGCGCCTGGTCAGGATGGACTGGCGCAAAATGTGGAAGACGACGGCCGTGCTGAAAAAGCGCTCCGGCAAGAGCCGCCTGTGGCTGCTGGCGGACATGCTGCGCTGCGGGCTGCGCTACAACGCGGGCTACATGGATTACATGATCGCCGAAATGTACCGCCTGAACGACGAGCAGAAGCGCTCGGTGATCACCCGGGGCGTTTCAAACAGCATCGTGCGCCGGATGAACGACAAGGCGTACTGGCATTATTTTGACGACAAAACGGAGTTCAACACGCTGTTTGCCGACGAGATCGGCCGCAAATGGCTGCGCAGCGACGCGTCGCTGACCGAAGAGCGGCTGACGGCCTTCCTGGCGGATCTGCCCGCGGTGCTGTTCAAGCCGCTCGAAGGCTCGTCCGGGGTCGGCATCGAGAAATTCGACCGCTCTGCCTGGCAGGACGATCCGCACGGCTTTTACACCCGCATTCGCGGCATGGGCGACGCCGTGCTGGAGGAGCTGCTGGTGCAGCACCCCGAGATGGCGCGCATGTGCCCCACGTCCGTGAACACCGTCCGCGTCGCGACGCTGCTGGGCGACAAGCGCGAGGGCATCGTGTACGCGTTCCTGCGCATCGGCAACGGCAAGGTGATGGACAATGTGGACCAGGGCGGCATGGCCGCCCGCGTGGACCTCGAGACCGGTACCCTCAAGACCGTCGCCGCGGACAAGGCGGGCAACGTGTTTACCCGTCATCCCATGACCGGCACGGAAATCATCGGCTTCAAAATCCCCTACTGGGACGAGGTCAAGGCGCTGTGCGAACGCGCCATGCGCAAGGTGCCCCAGATGCGGTATGTGGCGTGGGACGTCGCGATCACGCAGGACGGCCCAAGGTTTATCGAGGGTAACTCCTTCCCGAGCCACGCCGTGCCGCAGTTTGCCGCGCACTACCCGGACGGCATCGGCATCCTGACGGAGTTCCGGAAATTTATTGAGGTTTAAAAAATTTTCACGGATTGCAGGAAATTCAAGCGGCGCAGCGTCTGTATAGGTGTAAGCGGCCGTTGATATCGCTGTCGCAGGAAAGGGAGAGTAAGTTATGGATCTGGTCAGAACGATCATGCTGTACATGATGATGCTGGTCGGCACGTCGACCAGCGTGTCGCCGGAGGTAACGCCGCTGCCGGCCAGCGCCCTGCCGACGCCGACGCCGTATGTCACGCAGGCGCCGACCAGCGTGCCGACCGCGCGCCCGACGGCGTCGCCGCGGCCCACGCGCTATTCCACGCTCTATGTGGGCGACAAGGGCACGGCGGTGCGCAGCCTGCAGACGCGGCTCAAGGAGCTGGGCTACCTGAAGGGGAATGTGGACGGCAGCTACGGCGCGCAGACCAAGACGGCGGTGGAAAACTTCCAGCGCGCGAACGGCCTGAAGGTGGACGGCATCGCCGGCCGGAACACGCAGCAGGTGCTGTTTGAGAGCGCCGACGTCATCTACGCCAACGCCGCGACGCCGACGCCGACCCTGGCGCCCGTCACCGCCGCCCCCGTCGCGCCCGCGATCGTGACCGTGCGCTATCTGGACGTGAGCACCGGCACGCTGATCCGCCAGACGACGGCGCAGTGCTACGCGGATACCAATATTTACGCGGACGCGGGCATGGTGCCGGCCACCTACCGCCTGGTGTCCAACAGCTTTGTTTCGATCCGCGTGTCCAACGGGCAGGCCAGCCCGTCGACCGTGACCTTCTATTACCAGCCCGGCGTCACGGCGACCCCCAACACGGGCGTCAGCGTGCCGGTCTATTACCTGGACGCCACCAACCTGATCATCGCGCGCGAAACGCGCACGCTGTATCAGTCCGCCGCCCTGACCGCGGATACATCGCTGATCCCGAAGGATTACACGCTCTCGGGCAGCGCGGTGGTCTATGTCACGGTCAACGGCAATTCCGCGTCCCCGAACCCGGTCATTTTCCGCCTGAACCGCAACCAGGCGACGCCGGCGCCGACCGCGACCCCGCTGATCGGCGTCACGGTGCAGGTCCGCTATATCAACCAGCTGACCGGCCAGACCTTCAACACACAGAACGTGACGCTGTACCAGTCCAATTCGCTGTTCCCGCTGCGCAGCCTGGTGCCTGAGGGCTACACGCTGGTCAGCGCTTCGTCGGTGAGCGTCACGGTGTCCAACGGCCGCGCGAATCCCTCTGTGGTCGATTTCGTGTACCTGCCGTATCAGCCCACGGCGACGCCGATCGTCGGCGTGCAGGTGCCGGTGACCTATGTGAACGCGGCCAGCAACCGCACCGTGTATACCGACAGGGTGATGCTGACCACCTCTGGCCTCGTGTACGCGGATATGAGCAAGGTGCCGGGCTATACCCTGGCGAGCGCGTCCAGCGTCTACGTCAAGGTGAGCGGCGGGCAGGCGAGTCCGGCTACGGTGACCTTCCGGGTCAACCAGACGGCGACACCCACGCCGGCAGTGTCCCAGGTCAGCGTGCCGGTGCGGTATCTGTACGGCACCCGCCTGGTCGGCAGCCAGACCGTCACGCTGCCCACGGGCCGGACGAGCACCGTTTACGCGGACGCGACGGTGTACGACGGGAACAAATATACGCTGACCAGCACCTCCACCGCGCGCGTGACGGTGACCGTGGCGGGCGTCGCCAGCCCCTCGGTAGTCACCTTCTACGTCGCGCCGAAGGTCACGCCGACCCCGTCGCCGACGGCCGTGCCCGTCTACCTGGTGAATGTGCCGGTCAGATATGTGTACGGCGCGCAGGTCATCGACACGCGCACCGTGCAGATCCGCAACGGCGCGACCGAGAACGTCTATGCGGATACATCGGTGTATGGCGCGGACTATGTGCTGATCAGCGCGAACCCGGTGCGGGTCAGCGTCAGCGCGGCGGGCGTCGCGTCCCCGGCCGTGGTCACGTTCTACCTGGAGCGCCGCGCGACGCCGACCCCGGCCCCGACTGCGGTGCCGGTCTACGACGTGCCGGTGACGGTACGCTATATGGTGGGCAGCCAGATGCTGACCAGCTATCAGGAAATGTGCACGACCGGAACGACGACCACCGTGTACGCCGACGCTTCCGTCTATCAGGGCAGGTATACGCTGCAGGGCAGCGACCGGGTCAATGTGACGGTGGACTATGCTGGCGTCGCTTCGCCCTCCGTCGTCACCTTCTACCTGATCCCCATTGCGACCGCGACGCCGACCGCCGCGCCGGTGAGCGACGTCAGCGTGCCGGTGAGGTATATGTATAACGACCGGCTGGTGGGCGGCTATCAGGAGCTGTGCCCCGCCAACACCACCACCGTGATCTACGCGGACCCGTCCGTGTACGGTGATTACTACGTGCTGACCAGCGCGGACCGCGTGAGCGTGTATGTGGACGCCGCCGGCCATGCCTCGCCCGCGGAGGTGATCTTCTACCTTGATATGGCGGTCACCCCGATGCCCGTCATCACCCCCGTTCCGGCCAGGGAGGTGCCGGTCGATATCCAGTACTGGTCCGGGAACGACCTGGTGTACAGCACCTCGCTCCTCTTCCCGGCCGGCCGCGATACGGTCGTCTCCGCCGACCCGGAGGTGTACGCTTCGTCCTACACCCTCGCGGGGGGCGAGTTTGTGACGGTGTCCGTCAGCGAGTCCGGGCTCGCCAGCCCGAACCCGGTCATCTTCCTGCTCACGCCCGCGCCGACGCCGATCCCGGAATGGCTGCCCACGGAAACGCCCGTGCCGGTGATCACGCCTGAGCCGGTCATCACGCCTGTGCCGACGCAGGCCCCGCCCACCTATGATACGCAGCAGGAGCTGCCGGCCTATGTCAACGGCTACTTCTCCAAGAGCCATGCGGTGTACCAGGGCCCGGGCACGGACTATTACCGCAGCAACAGCGGCAAAGCCAGCTACGGCAGCGGCGGCTCGGCGCGGATCTACGGCACGGACGGCGAATGGCTGCTGATCGGGTATCAGCTGGGCAGCGGCGACTACCGCATCGGCTATATCCGGGATTACACCCTGCCCGAGAAGGTGGATCCCAGCCGGGTCAGGCCGCTGAGCTACGCCTGGATCGAGACGACGGTCGCGGAGGAGAGCGTGGTGACGGACGACCCGGTCATCAACATGAAGCAGCTGGAAAAGCTCTCTCCGGGCACGCCGGTGACCTTCCTGGCCTGGGCCAGCGACAAGCACCGCTGGGCCCTGATCGAATACCAGTCTTCTTCCCTGGGCCGCGTGCGCGCCTTCGTGAAGGGGAACAACCTCGCCTGCATGAAGTAGTATTATGCTGAGAATCAACCGGTTACGCATGTCCCTGGACGGCGCGGAAAGCGAAGTGCGCCGCCAGGCCCTGCGCGCGCTGAAGGTCCGTCCGGACGACGTGACGGACTTCCGGCTCGCGAAAATATCAGTGGACGCCCGCGATCAGCGGGACGTCCACTTTGTCGTCTCGGCGGACGTCTCACTGCGTGGGGACGAAGCCGCGGCGCTCGCACGGCTCAGGCCCGGGACAGCCGCGTGGACGCCCGCGGACGCGCCGCTGACGCCGCCCCCCGCCCGGAAGCGCGCGCACCCGCCG
>CAMNEH010000152.1 GCA_946536315.1 uncultured Clostridia bacterium | reverse complement strand
AGAGGGGGAACACCCTCTGTTGAAATCCGCAGCGGCGGCATGTACGGCGCGAGGATGATTCCGCGTCAGCGGAATCTACCTTGCAGCTTTGCCGCCCGGGGGACGTATCCCGCCGCCGCCTGTGGCGGAAGAAGGCGGGAGAAGTCCCAGTGAGCCACAGAGCATAGCTGGCGGTAGCCTGCTATGCGACAATGGCGAACTGTGGACCGAAGGGACGACAGGCAAAGCTGTCGGGGGGTTCCGTAGGGGGGACGCGTCCCCCATGCGGTGCCTGTTCAGTCGCAGACTGAACAGGCATACGAAAAACTCCCGGGCCGCAGGAGCGTCCCGGAAGCTGTATCGCGGGAGTGCGCTCCCGTCTGGCTGATTTACTGTTTTCTGTGCTTTCGCTTGATGTCGGTCGTTTCGTCGTGCTTGCTGCCGTAGCCGTTATAGTACTTGCTGTAATGCCCGGAATAGTACTTTTTGTAGTAGCTCTTTTCGGAAAGCGACTTCACTGTGACCATATTGATGACGCAGCCGAGCACGGGGCAGCCGGATTGCTCGATCTGCTGAACGGCGTCGATGACCTCGCGCTTGCCGCGCTTGCCGTACTCGATGACAAACACGGTGCCGTCGCAGTTCTTGGCGACGACCGCGGCGTCGATGACGACGCCGACCGGCGGCGCGTCGACCAGCACGTAGTCGAAATTCTTGCTGAGCTCGGTCATCATCTGTCCGAAATCGGGGGAATCCAGCAGCGGCAGCGGGTTGGCGACCGTATCGCCGATGGGGATGATGTAGGCGCCCTCGACGTTCGTCTGGTAGATCGCCTGGTTCAGCTCGCAGTAGCCGGCCAGGTAGTGCACCAGGCCCTGCACCGCGGTGTCCTGCTCAAACTTGAGCTTGGACATCAGGAAGGACGCGCGCAGGTCGGCGTCCACCATGACCACGCTGTTGCCGCGCTGCGCCAGGTTCAGCATCAGCTGCAGGCAGAGCGAGCTCTTGCCCTCGCTGGCGGCGCAGCTGGTCAGCACGAACTTGTTCATGTGCCGGCCGACGAAGGTCAGGTTGGTGGCGATGCTGTTCAGCGCCTCCTTGCCGGAGTAATCGAGCGTATCCTGCTCGCGAAGGGAGACCTGATTCATCCTTTTGCTCCTTTCCCTGAACGCTTCGTGTCGCCGTGCATGGCGTTCTGCATGGTCACCACGCCCAGCGTGGGCAGCCCGAGGAGCTTGGTCACGTCGTCCGCGGTGCGCACCTTGTCATCCGCGATGAACATTACGGCGATCACGCCGACGGCCAGCAGCGCGCCGATCAGGAAGCCCAGGATCAGGTTGCGGGACTTGGAGGGCGAAACCGGCGCGCTCGGCAGCCGGGCCTCCTGGAATACGCTGGGTTCGACTGTTTTCATGACCTTGGCGATAAACTCGCACGCGACCGATGCGTAGGTGTTGGCGATCAGCTGCGCCTCCTGCGGATCGGGCGAGGTCACGGTGATGTCCAGCAGGCGCGTGTTGGACGGGTTCGTCACGCGCACCATGCTTCCCAGCGTTTTATAATTGTAATCAAGGTCCAGCCGGTCCAGCACCTGCTCGTGCACGTGCCAGTTGCTGAACACATAGGTATAGTCGTTGGCCAGCTGACTGCCCAGCTGGAGGCTGGACAGGTTGATGACGGAATCGTCGGAATTCAGGATGTACAGCTTGGTGGTCGCTTCATACTGCGGTGTAACGAAAAAAAAGGTCCAGATACCGCTCAGCAGCGTGCCGACCAGCGCTGACGCCACGATGATATACCATTTGTCGAGCAAACGTAAAAACAGCTCGCCCAAATCAATTTCGACTTCCGCATTGCGGTCCGCTGTGCGCGCGGACGTCGCAAGGGACTGATTCGGCGCGTGAAGGGCGGTGTCTGTCTCAGCCATGGTTTCCTCCAACATGGAATACCGGGGTCCCCGGGTATCCCCGCGCAGTGGCGTATTTCAGCCGCGGCGCGGGGAGGCCAGGAGTACCCCGGTCAGAGTGATGCGGATTATTCGGCGATCTTCTGCAGAACTGCGCCGACGGCGGTGCTGTTCATCACAGCCTCAGCCTGTTCGGGCGTCAGGGTGATGGTCAGGGAGCCGTCCTGCTCGATCTGGAAGCTTAGGCTCTGCCAGGTCACTTCAGAACCGTTGATCAGGCCCAGCAGGGTAACATACTGAGCGGTCTGTTCGAAAGCGCTCGGCAACTTGATGTTCAGGGTCACAGGGCCCATGGTGGTGTCGTATTCCGCCAGGGTCAGGCCGAACAGCTCGATCAGTTCATACTGGCTCAGGTCAGCCACGCCGGAGCTGCCGAACACGGCTTCGTTGTCGTTGGCGTTGGTGATCGCGTCCAGCAGCTGCTGCACGGTGGAATCCAGCTCGGGGTTGGTCACGCCGGGAACGATGCCGTCGGGAGTGAAAGAGATGACGGTGTAGGGGGGAACAGGGCTGTCAGTAGCGGGGACTTCTTCAGCGAACGCAACCGCGCTCAGCATCAGCGTCAGGGCCATCAGCAGGGCAAACAGCTTTTTCATGGGAAACCTCTCCTTTTTTTGCCACATGGGCATGATTTGCGGCCGCCGCTGGGAAAGCCTTCCTCACGGAAAAACCCGGCCGTATATTTTGCCTCCGCAGGCGGAGGTAAACACATCACTATCGAACGTACCTACCGTCTTTTGACAGGCACACCAATACTATCACACTTTTTTTGAAATAGCAAGCGTAAATTTGTGTTTTTTTGGTACAAGGCGAATGCTTTTTCCGAACTTTCTTTTAACAAAGTAATGACATTCTTTCATAAATATGTTATAATTTTCTTCGCCGCCGCATTCGGGCGGCGGAATACCCGGGGCCTGGCCGCGCCCGGACAGTGAGGGAGATCGATTGAAGAAACCGGGCAAACAGACGCGCAGCAATCTGATCAACGCGCTGATCATCCTGTCCACGATCGGCATCGTGATCTTTCTGGCCGTCCGCAACTCCGATACCGAGGCCTCGCTCAGGGCCGTCAGGCAGGCGGACTGGCGCTGGATGCTCGCGGGCGTCGGGGTCTGGTTCGGCAGCGTGATGATGGAGGCGCTGGTCAACCAGTGCTTCTTTATCTGGCAGCGGGTGAAGATTCGCTATTTTTCGACGCTGCACGTGACCATCCTGGGCATGTTCTATTCCAACGTGACGCCCGCGGCCACCGGCGGACAGCCGATGCAGGTGTTCGCCTTCAAAAACCGGGGCGTGCCGGTGGGGGTCGCCTCCTCGGGGCTGGCGGTCAAGTTTTTCTGCTTCCAGGCAGCGCTGCTGATCGGCGGCGGCGCGCTGTGGCTCAGCCAGCAGCAGGCGGTCGCCGCCTGCGTGGGGGACGCCAAATGGATGGTGTTCGCCGGCTTCGCCATCAACGGGCTGAGCGTGGCCGCGGTGCTGCTGCTGGCCATCAACCGCAACATCGTGCGCATGATCATCGTGTTCGTACTGAACATCGGGCAGAAGCTGCGTCTGGTCAAGGACCGGGCGAGGACGGCCTCCCGCGCGGACGCGGCGCTGGAGGAGTTCAGCGCGAGCGTGGACATGCTGGTGCACCATCCGCTGCAGATCATCGTGCTGCTGGTGCTGTCGTTCGCGCAGCTGGCCCTGCTGATGAGCGCCTCCGTCTGCGTATACAGGGCGCTGAGGATGACCGGGCATTCGCCGCTGCTGCTGATGACGCTGCAGTGGCTCTTGTTCATCGCCGCTTCGTTTACGCCGCTGCCCGGCGCGTCCGGGGTGCAGGAGGGCGGTTTCTTTATTTTCTATGAGAAGATCTTCCCGCCGGAGCTGCGGTTTCCCGCGCTGCTCAGCTGGCGCGCGATCACCTATTATCTGGCGCTGCTCGTCGGCATGGGCAGCGTGATCCTGGAATCCGTCCGGTCCATCCGCCGCAACGGCGGACGCGTGAAGCCCCGGACGGAGCCCCTGACGGTCAGTCAGGAATTTGCGGCGGACGAACGCCGGGATACGGCGGAGGAACGCCGGGGAGGCAATCAGAATGCGTAAATGGTTCGCTTTGGCGTCTGCGGCGCTGCTGCTGGCGGCGCTGCTGGTATCGGCAGGCGCGCAGGCGGAGGAGACACTGAACGTCACGATTCCCGCGGGCGGACGCTGGGAGATCCCGGCGGAGCGGCTCGGCGCGTGCGTCCTGTCGGACGAATCGGTCCTGAGCCTGGAGGACGGCTGTCTGGTCGGCCTCAGGCCGGGCCGGGCGGAGGCAAAGCTGGACGGCGCGCTGCCGACGCTGGTCCGCGTGCTGGTACTGTACGCGGATCCCGACGCGGAGGCGGCTCAGGACACTTCAGACGCGCCGGCTGCTCCGGCCGCGGAGCAGTCTGCCGGCCGCCGGTATTTCGCGATTTCCGACAGCGACGACGAGGATGAGGACGACGAGCGTCCGGACGAGTCCGCGGACGGCGTGACGCCCGACGGGACAGAAGCACAGGACCCGGCGGCTGACGATACCGATGCGCCGAATGCGCAGGACGCAGAAGCTGACGGGACGGACGCGCCGGACACGGAAGCCGCGACTGAGACGCAGGCCGGCGAAGCGGCGGACGCGCCGGAGACACAGGAGACAGACGGCGATGCGGCGGAGCCGGAAGCGGCGGCAGACCCGTCCGTACAGGCGTATGACCGCGGCGCTGTGCCCGCGGACATCAACAAGGTCATCGATTTCGCGCTGGACGAATGGCGGACGGCCGACAACCAGACGTTTTCCCGCCTGGGCAGCAAAAACAAGTATTCCTACTGGCAATGCGGCAAGGGGCCCAAGTGCAATATCGGCTGGTGCGGCGCGTTCCTGGGCTATGTGT
>CAMNEH010000151.1 GCA_946536315.1 uncultured Clostridia bacterium | reverse complement strand
AGATAATTGCAAACTCTGGGTTTACAGTGTTCGACACTTTCGTAAACGGCTCCACTGCATGACAACCCTGATCCTGATACGGGATTGGGGTTGTCTCTTTTTGTCCGGAAACTGGCGATCTTCTGTGCCTCAGTGTTCAGCCGAAGCAGCTTTCCGCATGTTTCCTGCGCATTCCCAAAGGTCGCATCCCGTATGGGGGGAGGATTGAAAGTCGTGAAGTGGTGCTTGACAGAACAGATCATCCGGAATATAATAACAGCCGTTATATTATTGTGGGGTGACTTCCATGCCAAAGAAACCGACGACGACAAAAGAGGACGTGATCAACGGCGCCTTCCGGTTGGTTCGGGAACAGGGACATGAAGCGCTGACCGTGAGAAACCTGGCGGCTTTCCTGGGGTGCTCGACGCAGCCGATCATGTATCAGTTTCCCGATACGGAGATCCTGAAGGATCTGACTTACCGGAGGGCAGATGCATTTCACAGCGAGTACATCCTTGCAGCCCAAGATCTTCTGGAAATGGGCATCAGATATATCCGGTTCGCCCAGGAGGAGCCGCAGTTGTTCCGCTTTCTCTTTCAATCAGGCCGCTTTTCCGGCCTCAGCCTGGAAGACCTGATCCAGGCGCCGGAAGCAGCTGATGTGCTTGCGGCGGTCAGCACTGAAACGGAACTGACAGTGGAAGAAGCGGCTGCTTTTTTTGAACCATTGGTGGCCGTCGTTCATGGATATGCCAGTCTGATCGCCAATAATGGCATGAAATTTGATCCTGATGCCATCCGGAAAGCATTACTGATGATTGCGGAAGGAATTGAGAAAGGAAGAAATCAGAATGACGAAGCTGTATCGAAAGAGTGAGATCACCTTTGCGATCCTGTGGATCGTGGCCTACGTAGTCCTGACAAGTCTTGCGGACCAGCTCTCTGAGAGCATCGGTATCATCAAGTCTGTCACAGCCGCGCTGCATGTGGTGATGTCTCTGATCCTTTTTTTCTGGATCAAAAACAACCATCTGAGCAGGAAATACGGTTTCTGCAGGTCCGAAGTTCCCGCACGGCGTTTTCTGTATTATCTTCCGCTGGTGATCGTCGCATCGACCGCCTTCTGGAACGGCGTCAGAATACAATACAGTGCTGCGGAAACAGTTTTGTTTATTGTCAGCATGTGCTGCGTCGGCTTTCTGGAAGAAGTGATCTTCCGCGGACTTCTGTTCCGGGCCATGGAAAAAAATAACCTGAAGTCAGCGATCATTGTCTCTGCGCTGACATTTGGCATTGGCCATATCGTGAATCTGTTCAATGGCAGCGGCAAGGACCTGGCCTCGTCCCTCATCCAGATCGCCTTCGCCGTTCTGGTCGGATTCGTACTCGTATTGATCTTTTACCATGGAAAGTCACTGATCCCCTGCATTCTGTTCCATTCGGCCAACAATGCGCTGAAAGTGTTTGACGCAGAAGGGAACTTCAGCCCACAGACAGAAATGATCATCAATCTCGTGGTGATTGTCGTCGTACTGGGAGGATACTTATTCTACCTTGTCAAGACATTCCCCATGAAGGAAGAGCATACACACTGAACGGAATACACCGCTGAAAAAAAGAAGTCCCGATTTGTGAAAGCATATTGATATAACAACAGCATATCTCCGTCATGGTTTTCATGGTTTGCTGCCGGACAGCCCCGCTGTTTTCCGGCAGCTTTTTGATGTCCGCCCGTATCAGCTGACACGCCATTTGAAAGCAGGGGAAACGCTCCCTACCAGCGGAATGCCGCGTTCAAATCGCGCTGGGATCGCCAAACTGGAGGCAAACAAGCAGCGAACAGCCTCTGGCCGGGGCAGGATTGTTTTTTCTGTGTGCGGAATCCTCGAAACACGGTTGAATGTGAAGAAAATCTATTGTATAATGCGTATCAGAACGGAGGAGATGGTACTGTGACGAAGCAACATGAGGCGCGGGGGCCTTCTTTGCGGCTGATGAACGGCGTATTCGTCGCCGTGGCCCTCGTGGTCGCGGTGGCGCTGTTCTACTGCGACGCGAGGATCAACGAGGGGTACAGGCGTACGGAGCGCGCGACGGAGCGGTACATCGCCGCCCGCCAGGCGGCCCAGGACATGAACGCCGGCTCGGACGAGCTGACGGACCTGGCGCGCTGCTTCGTGGTCAACGGGGACATCGTCTACCTCCAGAAATACTTTGAGGAGGCCAACGTCACCCGCCGGCGCGACCGCGCCGTGGAGCAGCTCGGCGAGCTGTTCGACGGCCAGAGCAACGGCGCGCATGAACAGCTGAAGGCCGCGCTCGGCTATTCCAACGAGCTGATGGAGCTGGAGTATCACGCCATGCGGCTGACGCAGACCGCGCTGGGCTTTCCGGACGGGGACGTGCCTGAGGTGGTTTCAGCCTGGCCGCTGAGCACGGAGGACGCCGCGCTGCCCCGTGAAGAGAAGCTTGTCCTGGCGCGGAAGTTGGTGTTTGACGAAGCGTATATGGGGTATAAAACCCAGATCAAGGACGCGGTCAGCCAGTGCACGGACGAGCTGCTCCGTGTCACGCGCGAAGAAATGGATGACGCGTCGGACAACCTGAACCGGCTGCTGGCCTGGCAGACCCTGCTGACCATCGCGCTGCTGTTGGTGGTTCTGGCGCTGGTCACCTTCATCAGCACCCAGGTGCGCAGCCCGCTGACGCGCATGGTGCGCCTGATGCGGGACAAGCAGATGATCCCGGCGAGCGGCGCGGAGGAGCTGCGCTTTGTCGCGCGGACCTATAATCAGGTCTTTGAGGAAAACCAGCAGGCGAACCAGAGCCTGACGTATGACGTGATGCACGACGCGCTGACGGGCGTGTATAACCGCCGCGCGTATGAAATGTTCATGCAGGACATGGCGGGGACGCACATCGCGCTGCTGATTATTGATGTGGATGATTTCAAATCCATCAACGATACCTGCGGGCACGACGGCGGCGACCGCGTGCTCAGGCGCGTGGTCGCGCTGCTGCAGCGCAATTTCCGCTCGGTGGATATGATCTGCCGCATCGGCGGCGACGAATTCGCCGTCATCATGACCCGTGTGGACAGCACGGCCGGGCCGCTGATCAAGGGCAAAATCGAGCGCATCAACCAGGCGCTCGCGCAGCCCCAGCCGGACGGCACGCCCCTGGCCTCGGTGAGCGTCGGCGTCGCGTTCGGCGACCGCCTCGCCCCCGGTGGCGATCTGTTCAAGGAGGCGGACACCGCGCTGTATGAGGTCAAGGGAACCGGCCGGCGGGGATGCAAGATTGCCGGAGAATCGGGAGGCACGGTATGAAAAAGCATATGAAAAGCACGGCGCTCACGCTGCTGGTGGGCGCCTTATCGATCCTGCTCTGCGCTTCTTTCGCCGAGGCCGGGGGGCTGCTGCCCTCGCTGGTGGACTTGGTCGGCCAACCCATGCCCTCGCTCTGCGAAGCGCTGGGCAGGTACCCGGACGAGGAGATTCTGGAAACGGACGGCGGTAATACGGAAGTGTTCCATGGGGTAACTGAGACAGAATTCAACACCTTCAGCGTCTATCTCAGCGAGAAAGGCGCCACGCTGGCCGACTATCAAGCCAGCGGCGGTTCTTTCTCCGCCTCCATCGAGGTGGCGGGAAAAACTATCCAATTCAACTATGACACGAAGACGCTGGAAGCGAGGGTCACATATCCGAAGGGCACCTATGACGAACGGCTGGATGTTGCGAAGTCCCAGCTTGATACGGCGGTTCAGTTGCTGAATGCGGGAAAAACGGATGAAGCACTGTCTGCCTTTCTCAGTATCCCTCACTACAGTGAGTACGGACCGGCGGCCGCATTCCTGGAAACGCATCCGGAATTCGAGGCAGCAGCGCGCGATGCGAAGTACGGCGTCGGGAACTATGTGACATTTGGGCACTATCCGCAGACCAGCGTCGGGAATGACAGCACGCCGATCGAATGGCTGGTGCTGGCGCGGGAGGGGAACAAAGCGCTGCTGCTGAGCCGCTGCGGCCTGGACGCGAAGCCGTACAACACAGAATTCACGGATATCACGTGGGAAAATTGCACGCTGCGGACATGGCTGAACGGGACATTCCTGAACAAAGCGTTCAGCAAAACCGAACAAGGTGCAATTCTGACAACAGTCGTAGACAACAGCAGTAGCCAGGGCTACGGCGATTGGAACACGAACGGCGGGAACAACACGCAGGATCAGGTGTTCCTGCTGAGCTATGCGGAGGCAAACAAGTATCTCGGCGTCACGTTCGAAAACATCAACAACACGAAATCCCGTGTCGCGCCGACCGCCTACGCGGTCAAGCAAGGGGCATCGATGTCCGACAGTAACAAGACGGCAGACGGCACAGCCGCCGGGTGGTGGTGGCTGCGCTCCCCCGGCTTCCTTCAGAATGTTGCCGCGGACGTGATCACCAACGGCTCCCTCTTCAGCAACTATGTCGACAACGTTAGTGCCGTTGTCTGCCCCGCTTTGTGGATCAATCTGGAATCTGGAATCTTCTGATCTTGAATCTTTTGCAAACAGTACAAAGATGCAAGGGAACAGAAGATATCTGAAATCTGCCTGTTGCAGAAAGCACAGCGAGGGACGGACGCAGACGAGGGGGGTGCAGGGGGAACTATCCCCCCTGCTCTCCGCAGAAGGCGGAAATGTGTATCTCCAACAATATTGATCTGGACAGCTGGCTGAATGAGAAGCTGACGCAGAGCATACTGTGGGCGATTGACAGGGACGTTGCGCTCAGCGGTCGTGCCCGGAATGATATCGTTACGATTCTGCGCGGCGACCGTGCAAGCGGGAAATCATCAGCGCTCAGAAGCGCCTGAGCGGCGGCAGACAGAAGCAGGAATCATCAGAGCAGGAGGTCCATCATGCTGAACATATGGTTTGGCCAGATGCCGGATGTGATATATAACACCCATGTATTCTTCAAGAACACCTATGATCCGCGATGGATCACCGACCCGCTGGCCGTGGAAATGATCGCGGATGTCGATCGCTCTCGGGTGATCAGCGAGCAGCTGATCGAAAGCCCTGTGCTGGGCATGATCACGCCCGTACAGCTCTCCGGCGGCGTGAAAACGCTGATTCTGATTGCCAACGACAGAAGCGGCAAGCATGTATTCAACGCTTCCAACTGCGGCGACAACTGCGCCAAATGGCTGCTGAAAAT
>CAMNEH010000150.1 GCA_946536315.1 uncultured Clostridia bacterium | reverse complement strand
GCACCGTGCTGGGCATGTTCGACCAGGCGTGGGACTTCGGCACCGCCACCTCCGCGCTGACGGACGCCAAGAAGTATGACCGCACCTATGTGGCCCTGGGCCTCGTATACGACCCTGACTATGTGAACGGCGTCGAGATCGAAGAGCACTATCTGAACGGCTCCCTGCCGAACGTCCGCCGCGGCTTCGGTATCTCCACTTCCTGCGCCTGCCCCGAGCGCATCGTGGCGATGTGGGAAGAAATGCTGTCCGACGAATGGCAGATGATCTTCAACTGGGGCTTCGAGGGTGAAGACTACATCATCGACGAGAACGGCCGCCTGACCATGACCGAAGAACAGTATGCCAACACCCAGAACACTCAGTGGAAGCTCGCCAACAAGGCGGATGGCTTCTTCCAGAGCAGCCCCAAGAAGCAGGGCTGGATCATGAACGACATCCAGGTCGGCGACAAGGTCGTCAAGGCCGGCAACTGCTGGGAGCCCGCGAACCAGGACGAGATCGTGTTCGGCCTGATGAACGAGTATGACAAGGAATTCCTGAGCGCGTACAACTTCTCCAAGTTCGCTGACTTCGTCAACCCGCCGATCGAGCTCGCGCCCTACGGTGAAGCCTGGCAGATCGACTACACGCCCGTCACCACCGCGCATGACAACTTCCTGAAGGTTCAGGATGAGCAGCTGCCGCAGCTCATCATGTGCGAGCCGGCTGAATTCGACGAGAAGTGGGACGCGTTCGTGGCTGAAATCAAGCCCTACGCGGACGAGTTCGCCGCCTTCATGCAAGATGCCGTCATCACTGAGGCTCACAAGGTTCTTGACAACAAGTAATATTGTATGACCATGCCAGAGGGGGGAGCCTTGTTCTCTCCCCTCTGGTTTTTCAGAAAGGGGATGCGCGCATGAACGGTATCGCAAAAAAATCCGGCGCGGGAAGACCGAGCTACAGAATCAGCTTTTTCAGGCGGCTTGGACAGCAGTGGCAGCTGCTGCTCATGTCCGTGCCGATGCTGCTGTACGTTCTTCTGTTCAATTACGTGCCGCTGTTCGGCTGGGTGAACGCCTTCAAGGATATCAGCAACGAACGCGGCACCCTGATCCCCTTCCTGCGTGGGGATAATCCGGCGAATTACGGATTCAACAATTTCATCAACCTGTTCAAGCCCGGCGCGATTCCCTTCACCGGCGCGATCCGCAACACGCTGGCGATGAGCCTGATCAACCTGGTGATGGGCACCGTGTCGGCCATCGTGCTGGCGGTGCTGCTGAACGAGGTCCGCAACCGGCAATTCAAGCGCACGGTCCAGACCGTGACTTACCTGCCCCACTTTTTGAGCATGGTGATCGTGGTCGGCATGGCCAAGATCATTTTCGACAGCAACGAGCGCACCCCCGGCCCGCTCAACAGCCTGCTGCTCGGCGCGGGACTGGTGAAGGAGGGGCCGGACTGGCTGGGCCAGGCCAAGTATTTCTGGTGGATCATCGGCGTGGTCAACGTGTGGAAGGAGGTCGGCTGGGGCACCATCATCTACATTTCCGCGATGACGGGCATCGACCCCTGCCTGTACGAGGCCGCGTCCATCGACGGCGCCGGGCGCTTCCAGCGCATCCTGCACGTGACGCTGCCTGGCATCCGCTCCACCTTTATGATCCTGCTCATCATGAACATCGGCCATCTCCTGGACACGGGCTTTGAAATCCAGTACCTGCTCAAGTCCAGCGGCACACAGCAGGTGGCTTACACGATCGACCTGTACGTGCTGGAATACGGCACCGGCAAACAGATCGATTACGGCCTGGCGACCGCCGCCGGTATCTTCAAGAGCGTGGTCGCGATTGTATTGCTCACAGGCGCCAACTTCATTTCGAAACGCGTCAGCGATGATTCGCTGCTGTGATCAGGAAAGCGGAAGGAGGGATTTTTGTGAGCAAGAAAAATCAAGAGTTCCTTGAGGTCGTGGATATGCGCGGCGTCCGGGACATCCCGGATACGCTGCGCCGCGGCGTGAGGATGAGCCCCGGGCAGTTCCGTTTCAGCATGTTCGTCGCCAGCGCGGCGATACTGGTCCTGATTTTGCTGATCATCGTGTCGCAGAACCTCGCCACGTCCATCCTGAAGGTGAATGAGAGCGCGGTCGTCATGCGGGAAGCCATGACCGCCGAGCGCATCGAGCTGACCAATAAGCTGCAGCTGACCGACCGCTACGGCACCGCGACGGTCGATGGCAAGCACCTGTACGTGCTGCAGGAGGTCGGCCAGCAGCCCGGCAAGGATTCCGATAAGCTGTACTGGCTCGTCTACTGCGCCGAGGAGGAGGCTGACGCTTACGCTTCGGCCATGAAGAGCTACAAGCAGCTCATTCCCCTGGACGTCAAGGATGGCCAGGGCGTCTACGTGGCCGTTTCCCAGAAAAGCGCCCTGGACGATACGGTCGCCAAGCTCAAAAGCAAGGGGATCGACGCGCACTTCTTCGCGCTGGACGAGCTCACCGGCACACCGGAGCTGAGCGGGCTTTCGGAGGCGGACCGGCAAACGCTGACCCAGATGCTGGGCGAGTTGAAGATCTACAACTTCGGCTACGATTCCGACCAGGCCATCCGCCTCTCCCGCGGCAGCAAAGGGCAGCTCATGGCGCTGGACAGTCAGAAGAACCGCCTGCGCCTGATCCGCCTCGCGCTGATCGCGGTGCTGATCGCGGCGGCCGTCGTGATCACGGTGCAGCTGAAGCGCGCCAACCGGGATGACCGCCGGGACGCGCAGCCGAAGCGGCGCCGGATCCGGCTCCTCTCGCTGATCGCGGCCTGCGTCGCGCTGGTGGGCGTGATGGTCATGTCCGTCCTGATCAATCAGAAGGATGACGAGATCGTGGTCCTGAGCGACCTGACCGTCGCCACGGACCTGGCGACCGGCACTGTCACCGATGAGCAGCCGGCCGACGGCCAGGCTGCCGGCGACAGGTTCTCCTACGTCATCGGCAAGGGCAACAACGCGAAAACCGTCACCGTGTCCCTGCCGCAGGCGCAGGGCGGCTTCGCCGTATGGCGGGGCGTCTATTACGTTTCGCTGGCGCTGCTGATCGTCCTGCTGTTCGCGTTGCTTTACTATTTCCGTTACGAGCGGGACATGGCCTTCCCGATCCTGAACGCCGTGCTGCTGGTGTTCCTGATGTTCCTGACGCTGTATCCCGTATTGAATACCGTCGCCTATTCGTTCAACGACGGCACGGACGCCGCGCGCGGCGGCATCGGCATTGTGCCCCGGCAGTTCAGCATGGACAGCTACAAGCAGATCCTGACGCCCACCATTTACCGGGCCGCCGGCGTCTCCGCCGCCAAGACCATCATCACGACCGTGCTGAACCTGTTCTGGACCGGCATGCTCGCGTTCGCGCTCTCCAGAAAGGAGTTTGTGCTCAGGAAGTTCATTACCCCCATCATGGTCGTCACCATGTACGTCAACGCAGGGCTGATCCCCAACTTCCTGCTGATCAGCAAAACGCTCGGGCTGTCAGACTCGTTCTGGGTCTACATCATCCCGACCATGTTCTCCTGCTTCAATATGATCATCATCCGCACCTACATCGTCGGCCTGCCCAACGAGTTAGTGGAGTCCGCGCGCATCGACGGTGCCGGGGATCTGCGGATCTACTGGCAGATCATCTTCCCGCTGTGCGCGCCCGTGCTGGCGACCGTGGCGCTGTTCGTCGCGGTCGGCGCGTGGAACTCCTGGTTTGACACGATGCTCTATATCCCCAACAACCGCCGGCTGGATACGCTGCAGTACTATCTGATGGGCAAGATCAACACCGCGGGGCAGCAGTCCAACCTCGCCAACGGCAGCCTGGATGCCGCCAACGAGTTGGCCCGGCAGAGCGTCTCCCCCCGCACCGTACAGTGCGCCACGACGGTCGTGACCGCGCTGCCGATCCTGATCATCTATCCCTTCCTGCAGCGCTACTTTGTGACCGGTATGGCCCTGGGCAGCGTCAAGGGCTGATCCCGCTTCCCCCAAAGGAGAGAATCAATGGCGAGCAAGCTTCCCGCCGCGTCAGCGGAGCACAGCCGTTTCCCGGACGGATTCCGCATCCTGCAGGGAAAACAGGAGTATATCACCTATCAGGATCATTCGTCGATCCGCGTCTGGCCCTCGGATGTGCCCAGCCATTTTGACGTACACATGCATTCCGCCGTGGAGGTGCTGATGCCCCACCGCGGCAAGGCGCTGTACCAGCTGCCCGACCGGACCTATCAGGTCGAGGCCGGGCAGCTGCTGTTCATTCCGCCCGGCATCTCCCACGCCCTCACTGAGAGCGACGACATCCTGCGCTACCTGATCCTCTTTGAGCCGAGCCCCCTGTATACCCTCAGGGACATGCCCGCCGTCCGGATGATGACCCAGCAACCATTGTACCTGACCCAGCAGGACATGCTGACAGACGAGATTTGCAGCCTGCTGATGGCGCTGGTGGACTGCTATCTGCGCAAGGAGGGGATGTGGAACACCGAGTGCTACTCCTTCCTGCTGAAGGTGTATGCCCTGCTGGGGCGGCAGTACCTGCGCCGGAACACGCCGCCTGCCCCCGCCGAGCGCAGGAGCGTGGACGCGGAGCTGTTGAACAGCGCGATCACCTATATCAGCGAGAACTACATGAGGCCCCTGACCCTGACCGAGGTGGCGGACTTCACCGGGTTTTCCAAGTATTATTTCTCCCGCGTCTTCAAGGACTTCGCCGGCCTCCCGTTTTCCAGCTACCTGAACGTGAAACGGGTGAACGCCGCGGCGAACCTGCTGATCAATTCCGCCGACCCGGTCCAGGAAATCGCCCGGCAGGCCGGCTTCGGCAGCGTGGCCAGCTTCAACCGCCTGTTCCGGGAGTACAAGCACTGTACCCCCACCCAGTTCCGGGCCATCTACAGCCTGGTCCTGCCCGCTGACCAGGTCTCCCCCTTCACCGAATGAAATCACATGAACGGTGAGTTTCCGGTGCTGAAACCTGGCACGAATGCCATATCGTGGACAGAAACGGTGACGAAGGTGGTCGTCAGGCCGAACTGGCGGTATTTATAACGGATTCTGCCTTCCAAAACGCGCCGCTTCATGATATATTTGACGTGAGCCTTTGGTTTGCATCAAGGTGCTCTATCTTTTGATTTTGCTTATCAGTCCGGTGCGGAGGATGGATATCAGGATGAAGAACGGAAGTGTTGTGATCCAGGATACG
>CAMNEH010000149.1 GCA_946536315.1 uncultured Clostridia bacterium | reverse complement strand
GCCAGGCCGGCGGCGACGGAGATCATGTTTGCTTCGGCGATGCCCATCTGGAAGTAGCGCTCAGGGAACGCGTTGCCGAACAGGATCGACATGGTGGATTTGCCGAGGTCGGCTTCCAGGACGACCAAGTCCTGACGCTCGTGCCCCAGCGTCACCAGGGCTTCGCCGTACCCGTTGCGCATATTCATCAGGTTCACTGCTGCGCCTCCTTCCGCATCCGCGCCACGGCGTCGAGCGCCTGGCGGTACTCGTCCTCAGTGAGAGCGGCGTTGTGATATGCGGCCTTGCCCTCGGCGAAGGCAAAGCCCTTGCCCTTGACCGTATTGGCGATGATGGCCGTCGGCCGGCCCGTGCACGCTTTGGCCGCGTCCAGCGCGTCCAGGATCTGCGCCATGTCGTGCCCGTCGATCTCCAGCGCATTCCAGCCGAATGCCGCCCATTTTTCACGCAGCCGGCCGTTGGGCAGAACGCGGTCCACCGCGTCGGTCGCCTGCACGCCGTTGCGGTCGATGATGGCCACCAGGTTGTCCGCGCGGTACGCCGCGCCGGCCATGGCGGCCTCCCAGATCTGTCCCTCGTCCAGCTCGCCGTCGCCCACCACGCAGAATACGCGCGCGGCGCTGCCGTCCAGCCTCAGGCCGAGCGCCATGCCCAGCGCCACGGACAGGCCCTGCCCCAGCGAGCCGGTGACGGCCTCGATGCCCGGGGTGTGGTCCATGTCCGGATGTCCCTGCAGCGTGCCGTCCAGGGTTTTCACCTTCCGCAGGTCCTCGCGGCTGACGTAGCCCAGCTCCGCAAACGCCGCGTACTGGGCGAGCACCGCGTGCCCCTTGGAAAATACGCAGCGGTCGCGGCGCGGATCCCTGGGGTCGGCAAACACGCGCATATGCTTGAAGTACAGCGCGGCGGTCACATCCATAATGGAGCTGCTGCCGCCCAGATGCCCCACCTTGCCCGGGGGGATCATGTCGATCAGGTCCGCCCGCAGCTGCGCCGCGGTCAGGCGAAGGTCACGCAGTTCCTGTTCAGTGTATGCCATATCATGCGCCTCCCGGATCAGTAGCAGGTCACCCCGCCGTCGATGGGCAGGGCGACCCCGTTGATGAAGGCCGCTTCATCGCTGGCCAGGTACAGCACGGCGTTCGCCACGTCGGCGGCGGTCGCGAGCCGGCCGAGGGGCACCTCGCCGAGGCGCTCGGCCTTCCGCTGCGGATCCTGGAACAGGACCTGCACGAACGGGGTGTCCACCGTGCTAGGGTGAATGGAATTGCAGCGGATGCCGTCCCCGGCGTACCGCGAGGCGATCGCCTTGGTCAGCATGGTCACCGCGCCCTTGGAGGCGGTGTACGCTTCCGGCGTATACTTGTGCCCGATCAGGCCGCAGACGGACGAGGTGTTGATGATCGCGCCGCCGCCCTGGGCACGCATGACGGGAATGGCGTACTTGCAGCCCAGAAACGCCGAGCCGGTGTTGACCTTCATCATGGTGCACCATTCGTCGATGGTCATTTCCTCGACCGGCTTGCGGATGTTGATGCCCGCGTTATTCACCAGGACGTCCAGCCGCCCGTCGGTGTCCCGGACCTGCCGGACGGCGTCGCGCCAGTCCTCCTCGCTGGTGACATCCATCCGGATGAACCGGGCCCGGCCGCCCGCGGCCCGGATTTCGTCAGTGACGGCCTGGCCTTTTTCCGCGTCCAGGTCCAGCAGCCATACGGCCGCGCCGTGCGCGCACAGCACGCGCGCCATTTCGCTGCCGAGCCCGCCGCCCGCGCCGGTGATCATGACTGTTTTGTTCGCAACGTTCACCCAAATCCCTCCAGTATGCTGATGATGGTTGGTTGTGCCGCGCCAGTGTGTGAATTTCCGACATACCGGTATACCGGTGTTGGCTACAGTATACCGCATCGCTGGCGCTTTGTCAACCATTTTATCCATAGAATGTCAAGGAACTGTCCGTTGAAGAACTGGAGCAGGTTTCCGCAGGCTACTTAGGCTTTCTGCTCCCTGTGGTAAAGAAAATCGGCGTGGAAATTGTCAACCTTTTCAAATAATCAAAGCCCGGCGACATTAACAACAGCCCGCAGAGCGATCCTCGCTCTGCGGGCTGAATGGTACGCCCATCATGGGCAAACGCCTGGGTGTGAAAATCTTTTTTATCCCTCTATGGGGTTCAGCTTGCCTTCAAAGCAGATGGCGATGGTGCCGGGGCCGCAGTGCGCGCCGATGACCGGGCCGATCGCCTGTACGCGGACAGAGCGGACGTTCGGAATGCGCTGCAGGAGCGCTTCGCGGACGCGCTCGGCCTCGTCCACGACGTCCGCCTGCATGATGACGATTTCCTGGTCTTCGGGGTGCTCGATATTTTCCACCACGTTGTCCACGATGGTGCGCAGGGCCTTCTTGCGGCCCTTGACCTGGCCCACGCTGACCATCAGGCCGTTCCTGCCCATGGTAATCAGGGGCTTGATATCCAGCATGGAGCCGAAGAACGCCTTGGTGGGCGAGATGCGCCCGCCGCGCTTCAGGTATTTCAGGTCATCCACGGTCATCCACGTCAGGAAATGGAAGCGGCGGTCCAGCACGTACTGCTCGATTTCCTCCATGGTGGCGCCGTTCAGGTACAGGTCATGCGCGCGCAGCACCAGCAGGCTCATCGGGGCGGAAATCAGCAGAGTATCGACGATCAGCAGCTTGCGCTCCGGATATTTTTTGAGCAGCATCTCCCGCGCTTCGCGCGCGTTGTTGAGTGTGGCGGACATTTTCGAGGAAAACGCGATGAACAGGATGTCCTTGCCGTCCTGCAGGATGGGCTCAAAGGTTTCCAGGTAGCTGTCGATGGGGAGCAGGGAGGTGTTCGGCGCCGCGCCGTCGCGCATTTTCTGGAAAAACGCGTGCGGGTCGTTCGTTCGGCCGTTATCGTCCATATACTCCTTGCCGTCGAGGGCATAGGGCATTTTGATGACCTGGATGCCGCGGGCGTCCGCAATATCGTAAGGCAGATCGCTGTCGCTGTCTGTCATAAACACATAATTCTGAGGCATGACGCACTTCCTTTCTACTCAGTGACTGTCCTTCAGGGGCCCCGAAGGAAAGGCAAAAATGTGTCAACAAGGACATTATATGATGAAACCGCTGAAAAATCAAGACAGGAAAAGCGATTCTTTCTCGAATGACAATTTCTGCTCATCCCGGCCAAAAAAGAAGCCGGCGGCCATTCTCCGGCCGCCGGCTGTTGAACAAATTATTCGTTTTGCTGCGCAGGCGTCTCAGGCGACGACTGCAGATTCAGAATCGGCAGGGTCGCGCCGCTGCCGCCCATGTAGGTGGGCAGCTTGCCGTCCCAGGCATTGGCCTGCTGCCACTGGATGAGCGTCTCGGTCAGGGAGGCGGCGATCTTCTGATTGGCTTCGGCCTCCGCTTCCGCCTGCACGCGGGTGGCGTAGGCCGCGGCGTCGGCTTCGATCTTCTTCACGGCCGCCTGGGCCTCCGCGCTGATGCGCTGACGCTCCGCCTGCTGCTGGGTTTCCATCGTCTTCTGCTCCTGCTCGATCTCGGCCTGCAGCTTTTTCTGCGCGGCGACCTGCTTCTGCTCTACAGCGTCGGTGAAGCTGTCGGTAAAGTCGATATTTTCGATGCTGACAGAGATGATGTTGATGCCGTAGCGCTCCATTTCGCCCGCCAGTTGCTCGCGGATGGTCTTGGACAGGGTTTCACGGGCGGCGACCAGGTTTTCCGCCGTATACTTGGAAAAAACGGCCTTGGTGTTTTCCAGCAGGCGCGGCATGACCAGCGTATTGAAGTACGAGGTGCCGACCTGGCGGTACAGGTTCATCGCCGTCGCCTGGTTGATGGAAAAGTTGATGGACCCGTCGATATCGACCTGCTGGATGTCGCTGGAGAAGGACTGGGTGCGGAAGGACGTTTTCTGCTCGCGGTTGTCCATCATCACGACGTTCTGGAACGGGGATTTGAAGTGGAAGCCGGCCTCCAGCGTGTAGTCCTCCACCCGGCCGAACGTGGTGACGATGCCGGTGTAGCCCGTGGGCACCTGCGAAGTGGAGGTGGTGTAAATCAGCACGCCGAATACCACGACGGCGATCAGGATGATCAGTGTTTTATTGAGCTTCATCGTCATTTCCTCCTGCTGTTGATCGGTGATGTTGACGTCGTCCCGCCGGGCCGCGCGTTCCCGACCGGACAGGTACATTATAATGCGTTTGGCCCCAAACCGCAAGCGGCGTCAGGGTTGTCCGCAGGCGTCGATCCCGTTTCGCCGCCCGGAAACCGTGGTCCCGCCTGGCCTCAGGCATGGAAATGCGGGTTTTTGGGCTGTTTGTTGCGAAAATATGAAGAAAGTATTACATAAGCGAAACAAATACGCATTTTGCAGGCGAAATCGCCCGAAAAACGTCCGATTGCACCGGCTGTCCGCTTCAAATATTAAATTTTGGTTAAACACGCACGGCAGGAACCGCAGTCCTGTTGCCGCCGGCCGCGCTGATCATGGTACCGCTGACATTCATGGAATTTCTGATCAAACTTTTCCTGATTATTTCATGCTAACCGGTTGACATAGCCATGAAACTATGCTATGATGCCCTCGACGGAAAGCGAAGACGTCCCTGTAAGAAGGAGAATCGCTTTCAAATAATGAAGGAGGTATTCCTCATGAAGAAACTGTTGGCCCTGATCCTGGCAGCGGCGATGCTGCTGTCCGTCGCGGCGTTCGCGTCCGCGGAGCAGGTGGGCGATCCGTTTGAACAGCAGGTCGCGATCACCATGATGAACTCCAAGCCTGAGATCACCGCCGCCCTGCAGGCCGCCGCTGACCAGTTCGGCGCCGCCTACAACGTCAAGATCGAAGTCACCGAAACCAGCAACCCCGGTGACGAGCTGACCAAGCGCTACAACTCCGGCGATGCCCCCACCATCTCCATCGTGGATATCGCCAACGTCAAGGACCTGGCCCGCGAGAGCAAGATCGTCGACCTGGGCGACCAGCCCTGGGCGGAAGTGGGCGGCAAGGACATGGGCGCTGTCATCAACGACGTGCTCTACGGCATGCCCCTGACCATCGAAGCCAAGGCGAACCTGATCAACAAGACCGCCATCGAAAAGATCACCGGCGAGCCCTTTGATCCGCTGAAGTACCAGACCAAGGAAGACTTCGAAGCCCTGCTCAAGCAGCTGCGCGAGGGCGGCATGGAGAACCCGGTCATCATCAACAAGGAAGACTGGTCCATCGGCTCCCACTT
>CAMNEH010000148.1 GCA_946536315.1 uncultured Clostridia bacterium | reverse complement strand
ACCAGATCTGCCTGGCCTCCCTGCAGCAGACAGACGGCTACTTCTTCTTCCTCGAATCCGGCGACGGCACGTTTGAAGACCTCGATACCGCGGTGTCCGCTGACGGCTTCTCCCTCCGCTTCCTGGAGGAGCAGGGCTACATCTACGTGGGCGAAACGCTGGACGAGCTCGCCCAGAAGCTGAATGCCGCTTACGGCTGCACCATGACCGGCGAAGGCCTGCAGGCGACCGTGGACGCGTTCAACGCCTGTGTGGAAAACGGCGCTGATCCCGAGTTTGGCCGCACCCTGTTCACCACCAAGCTGACAAAGGGTCCCTGGGTCGCCACGCCCCGTCAGGCGTGCCTGCATCACACCATGGGCGGCGTGACCATCGATACAGAAGGCCATGTGCTGGATAACGACGGCAACGTCATCGCGGGCCTCGTCGCCGCGGGCGAAGTCACCGGCGGCATCCACGGCGGCAACCGCCTCGGCGGCAACGCGGTGGTCGATACCGTGGTCTTCGGCAAGCTGGCCGGCGAAACCGTGACCAAGTAATATCGTCCTCAGGCTGCCGGGAATCCGGCGCCTTCAGAAGCCTTCCTCCTGAAAAGGGGGAAGGTTTTCTCATGTATTGCCGGTGTTTACGGGAAAAAGCCGGTACGTGAACGGAAAAGGAAGGAACGGTTGCCGGCCAAATCGCGCGGCGGCCCTTGTCCGTGGGACGCGGAGATGGTATAATGGTCCTGACAAATCCCTGAACACAACCGTCGACAGGAGGAAAACGTATGTACCGTACACCGCGTGTCCGTTTATGGCTGGCCCTGTTTACACTGTGCTCGCTGCTCTGTACCGCGCTGCCCGCCCGCGCGGACGCCCTGCAGGACGCGATGAACGCGGCGGTGCCGTATGGCATCGCGCACGCCGACGGCGGCGAAGGGCTGACGGTATATCAGTCGGCCAGTACGCGCAGCCGCGCCGGTACATTGGCGGATTACCAGCTCTGCGCGATCCTCGCCACGACCACCTCCGGCAAAACGACGTGGTACAGGATCCGCTATGTATCGGGCGGCCAGCTGAAGGAAGGGTATATCCAGGCGGCAGGTTTTTACCAGCTGACGCTTTCCGGCCTGGTATCCGTGATGAACGACAGCGCGTCGGCGTCAGTCATCACGCGGCTCGCGCAGAGCGCCAACGCCTACCAGTTCGTCGCGCAAACGCAGCAGGCTGCGGCGCAGGCGACCGCGACGCCCAGACCGACCGCGACCGCGCGCGCCCGGACCACGGCGACGCCCGTCACGCGCAAGCGCTACGTGCTGAATACCAAAACGATGAAGTTCCACCTGCCGGGCTGCAGCGAGATCGACCGCATCGCGGACGAAAATAAAAAAACGACGGTCACGACCCGGGAAAGTCTGATCGAACAGGGGTATACGGCCTGCCAGAAGTGTCTGCCCTGACGGAGCGCGCCGCGCGTGATGCGGACGTGGAACTGTGAAAACGCGCGCTTGTGAGCGCGGCGTGGAGCGCGGGAATGCCGGGCCTGCCGCGCAGCAGCGCAAAAGAAATCTGGTCTTCTATGCCTGGCGCGAGTCCGGCGGAGAGTGGATTGGCGGTATGGGCGGATATGAGTAATGATACAGAAGGTGATTTCGATGAAAAAGGCTTGTACATTCTTTCTTGTTCTTATCTTGTCCGTACTATGCAATGCCGCTAATATCTCCCAGGCAGAAATCCTTCCCGCGCATGGAGAGGGGCAGATAGGCTATCAGGCTGTTGTGTTGTGCGAAAGCCTGACGGTGCGCCAGGAACGCAGTGCCAGTTCCAAATCTGTGAAGACATTACATTACGGCGATACGTTCGCCGTACAGGATTCCTGGGACGGCTGGGCAAGCTGCTTTACCTCGGATGATGTAGATGCTGGCCAGACAGGCTGGGTTAATTCAGACTATATTATCATCAACCCGACTTGGTACCGGACAGATGAAGCAACTCCAGTTTATGCCTGGGACGATAGGATGGCACCCAAAGTTGCGCTTCTGAGCAAAGACACCACCCTGCCCATTCTGAAGGACGATGGAGAGTGGCTGATAGTCAGTCTGCGTGGCGCATCCGGCTGGATCTATAAAAATGCTGCAGATCGTCTTGCTACAGATACGGCAGAGGCGATCAGGCTCATTTCTAACCTGAACAGAGCCGAATTGATTACGCCAAAGGGAACCTATACGCTTTCGGATGAAGCCGGTTTACAGTGGATAGAGGAGAACTTCTCGATTGCCCAGCCAATTGTGAGTGCCGGATGCCCGTTTGATGCTACGCTGACGCTTTACTCCGCTGACGGAAAAATGATTATACTGCAGGTGGCAACAGACAGCTGCCGCAATTTCCGCACCGAAGATGGAAGTTTCTTTGCTTATGGCGATGGAGACGAGGCTCTTAGACTGTATGATAGTACATCCAGTATTGGCGAGAAATTCTGGAGCTTGTTCGGGCTGACGAATAAGTATGAAGATATCTATTGAATGCTGAGCAAGAAACGCAATTCATTACTTTGGCCACAGTGTTCATATAGGATCGAAATACTTGGCCTGAAAGTATCAGTCTGGTTACAGAGCAAGGAATATTCAAGTTGGAAATAGGCAAGTGATATTCGCACTTCTGCTCTATAACGTTCGCGCTGTCCACGGGGCAGCGCTTTTCTATACCATAAATAACCTCTTGACAACTACTCAGCCATGATACAGTTTCATGCGCCACATCCATACAGTTTTATGGTTGATTCCCTTGCAGCCATAGTCATGCTCTAATACATGAACAATATTGTCGATGGACTGTCCGCTGATGGTCATTTGAAGCATGCGGATCCAAATATCCCAGTGCCAACGGCTTTTCTCCAACTACAGTACCGGAAAAGCGGGAGAATTTATACCCGTATTCTTTGCATTTGAATATTTGGACATGATTTCTCTGCCCATATTTCAGGATTCCGTTCTTTTCCCCGCATTTGGGGCAGGCAGAATTGACGCCAAGCTGTTCAAGATGCTTTTCCAGGCTGGATACAGTCAGGGCGTTTATTTCAGAAGAGAAATCCTGTCCGGTCTTTTTGGAATACTCGTCAATAACTTCCCTGAATTTCGGATAGGGAAGTTTTTTGATATACCGGACAACTTCTTCAAAAGAAATCTGCTTCTTCATACACTGCTCCTTCTTCAAAACATGGGGGAGGATTAAGGGCAGGATGATTATAACCGACGATTCTGGAAAATTACACAAAACTCAATGACTTTTTCGAATTTTTTTCGGTTTTTTCTTTCGAAGATGTTGAAGTGTATGATTTTGAGGCCATCACCCGATTGTTGGAATATATAAGAAATGTCTTGACACACGGCGCCTGACAGAAGTATCATGTATAGTGCGCCATGATGGGCTGGGACGTGAAGCAGACATGATATGATGATGCAGCCGGCCACTGGCCGCGCGGGAGGAACGGGTTCATGAAAAAAGGAAAGAAGCGCAAGCCGTACCTGGCGGGCGGCATCGCGGCAGGCGTGACGGCGGTGGCCTACGCCTCGCTGTTTCCGCTGAACCGGCCGATCCATTTCCTGATCTTCGCAGGACTCAGCGCCCTCGTCGGCTGGGTGGTCTACACCATGGCCACGGGCCTGGATACGTCCCAGAAGGCGCCGGCTCAGAAGCCGGTGCAGGCGACCGGAAACCCGACGGTGGACCAACTGGTGCAGCAGGGCATGAAAATGCTGGCGGATATCCGCGCGGAAAATGACGGCATTCAGGACCCCGCGCTGACTGAAAAAATCAACGCGCTGGAGGACGTTGCGAAGCGCATCTTCCTGACGGTGGCGGATAAGCCCGAGAAGGCGCCGCAGATCAGGCGGTTTATGGACTACTATCTGCCGACGACCCTGAAAATGCTGACCAATTACCGCAAGCTGGACGAGCGCGGCGTCACCGGCGAGAACGCCGAAAAAACGAAGCGGACCGTGGAAAGCGCCATGGACGTCGTGATCTCCGCCTTCCGCAAGCAGCATGACCAGCTGTACCAAGCCGAGGCGCTGGATGTGAGCTCGGACGTGCAGGTGCTGGAAACGCTGCTCAAGCAGGATGGGCTGATGGCGTCTGCCACCGCCGCTCCGGCGGGCGGGGCGCAGGCCGCGAAGATGATGCAGCGCTGACGTATGATCATTCAGGCACTGACTGAATAGTGATGACTTTGCAAATATAAGGAGGAATGCCCCATGAGCGAACAGAATCAGCAGCCGAACACCGAATCCGTCCACACCGCGCCGGTGCTGACGCTGGGCAGCCAGCAGGCGCAGGCCGTCGCGCTGGAAAACACGGCCGAAATGCTTGAGCAGGCGGCCACCACCCCGCAGGCGCAGGACGCGTCGGAAATCGTCGCCTCGCTGGAGAGCAGCCTGACCCCTGAAGAGGCCAAAGAGGTCGAGGCGTTCGCGGAAAAGATCGATCTGATGAATCCGGACCATGTCATGATGTACGGCGCGGACGCGCAGAAGAAGGTGTCCACCTTTGCGGACTCCATCTTAGAGAGCGTCAAGACCGTCGACATGGGCGACGTCGGGGATACTCTGACCAAGCTGATCAGCGAGCTGAAGGGCTTCGAGGCCTCCACGGAAAAGCCAAAGGGCCTGCGCGCGCTGTTTTCCTCGCCCCGGCAGCAGATCGCCACGCTGAAGGCGAAGTATGACGACGTATCCGCCAATGTTGACACCATCGCGGGCAGCCTGGAAAAGCACCAGGTTCAGCTGCTCAAGGACATCGCGATGTTCGATCAGCTCTACGAGCTGAACATGACCTATTTCCATGAGTTGACCATGTATATCGTCGCCGGCGAAAAGCGGCTCAAGCAGGTGCGTGAAACCGACCTGGTCGCGCTGCAGGAGGCGGCCCAGCGCAGCGGCGACGCCATGGACGCGCAGAAGGCGAACGACCTGGCGGCGCAGTGCGAACGCTTTGAAAAGAAGCTGTACGACCTGAAGCTGACACGCCAGATCTCCATGCAGATGGCCCCGCAGATCCGCCTGCTGCAGAACAACAACTCCATTCTGGTTGAACGCATCCAGTCCACGCTGGTCAATACGCTGCCGCTGTGGAAAAACCAGATGGTCCTGGCCCTGGGCCTGGAGCACAGCCAGCAGGCGATGCAGGCGCAGAAGGCCGTCACCGATATGACCAACGAGCTGCTCAAGAAGAACGCCGAGAAGCTGAAGATGGGCACCATCGCGACCGCGAAGGAAGCGGAGCGCGGCATCATCGACATGGAGACGCTGACCCAGACCAACCAGTCGCTGATCGACAC
>CAMNEH010000147.1 GCA_946536315.1 uncultured Clostridia bacterium | reverse complement strand
AATACGGCGAGTACAACATTCAGTGCAACGGCATCGGGCCGGGCTATATCGCCACCCCGCAGACGGCGCCGCTGCGCGAACGTCAGCCGGACGGCAGCCGCCATCCGTTCGATCAGTTCATCATCGCCAAGACGCCCGCCGCGCGCTGGGGCGAAGCCACGGACCTGCAGGGCCCCGCGGTGTTCCTGGCGTCGGACGCGTCCAATTTTGTCAACGGCCACATCCTGTATGTCGACGGCGGCATCCTCGCCTATATCGGCAAACAGCCCTGAAGGAGCGACTGAATGACCTGTCAAATCGGTCTGCGCCTGCACGACGCCGCGCCCGGCACGTTAGCCGAGCGCGCGGCGACGGCCAAGGCGCAGGGTTTTACCTGTGCGCACCTGGCCCTGTCCAAAACCATGGGCAAGCAGTATATGGAAGCCGGCGCGCTGACGCCGGGTCTGGCCCGGCGGGTGCTGGATGACCTACAGGGGCTGGACACGGCCGTGCTCGGCTGCTATCTGAACCTGGCGACCCCTGACATGGACGAGTACAGGACGGCAGTCAGCAAATACATCGCCCACCTGCGCTTCTCCCGCTGGATGAACGCCGCGCTGGTCGGCACGGAAACGGGCGATCCGAACAAGGAGTACCGTTACGATCCGCAGCTCAGCCATACGGACGCATCGCTGGACCTGTTCATCCGCCGGCTTGCGCCGGTGGTGGAGGCGGCGGAGAAATTGGGTGCGGTGCTGGCGATCGAGCCTGTATACAGGCATATCGTTTCGGATGGCCGGCGCGCGAGGCAGGTGCTCGACGCCTTCCATTCACCCAATCTCGGTGTGATCCTGGACCCGGTGAACCTGCTGGACGCGGAGAACCTCGATGACGCGGACCGCATCATCGACGAGGCGGTCGGACTGCTGGCAGACGACGTGCTGGTGGTGCACATGAAGGACTATGTGCTGGCGGACGGCCAGATGAAGGCCGTCGCCGCCGGCACGGGGCACATGAACTATGACGCTGTGGCACGGTTCGTGCGCGAGAAGAAGCCGTCGGTGCAGATCACGCTGGAAAATACTGTTCCCGGAAACGCCGAGCAGGCCAGAATGTTCGTGCGTTCACTGATCGAAGGATAACGCCATGGCGAAGAAAAAAATGATCATGATTGCCGATGATGAGGTCGCCATTCATGAGAGCCTGCGCATCTATCTGACCCGCGAGGGCTATGAAGTGTTCTCCGTCTTCCGCGGCGACGAGGTCATGGAAGCGTTTGAACGAATGCGCCCTGACCTGGTCATCCTGGACATCATGATGCCCGGACGCTCCGGCACGCAGGTGTGTACGGACATCCGGGCCGTCAGCATGACGCCGATCATCATCCTGACGGCCAAGGGCGAGGAAGTGGATAAGCTGCTCGGCTTCGCACTCGGCGCGGACGATTATATCGTCAAGCCCTTCAGCCCGCGCGAGGTGGTATCGCGCATTGCGGTGATTTTCCGCCGCCTGAACCGCATGGAAAGCGAGCCGGACGACCACCTGCTGACCATCGGCCATACCAGCATCGATCTGAAGTGCTATGAGGTGCGGGTCGACGGCCAGACAGTCGTGCTCTCGCCCAAGGAGGTCGAGATCCTGCACCTGATGGCCAGCCATCCCCGGCAGGTGTTCACGCGTGAACAACTGCTGGACAATATCTGGGGGTTCGATTTTGACGGCGACCCCCGTGTCGTGGATACGTCGATCAAGCGTATCCGCAAAAAGCTGCCCGAAAATGCCGGGTTGGTGCTGAAATCCGTGTACGGCGTCGGATACAAGGCGGAGCCGGAAGAGCATGCGTAAACTCCGTGAACTGCCGCTGCTCACGCAATTCGGACTGATGATTGTGCTGCTGCTGATCATTTCAGCGGCAGCACTTTGGCGTATCAGCGGACAGCTGTCAGAAAGCACGCTGACTGATACGGACAACGCCGAGCTCTCCCTGGCGATTGAAACGGTGGAAAACTGGCTCAGCGACTGCGCGGAGACCGGTCCGGACCGTGACCGGCTCAGGACGCTGCTGAACCCGGAGCTCAATCCCGGGCAGGAGTTCCTGATGGTGCTGGACGCCCAGGCGCGTGTGCTGGCCTTTTCTGAGAACGGGGTGGCTTACTTTGGCCGTGACAAGGCGCAGCGGTTCGTGCGCAGGCTGGACCAGGCGGGCAGCTTCAGCCTGTCAGAGCGCGATACGGGAGCGTGGGTGCTGCTGGAGGGCAAAAAGACCGACAGCGGCTATTACATCCTCGCGGGCAAGCCGACGCGCATGTATCGCGATACGCTCGCCAATTACCGTGGCCGTCTGGTCTCCTGGCTGATCCCCGGCCTGCTGATCCTCAGCGCGGTGCTGCTGCTGCTCAGCACGGTCTCCGCCCGGCCGCTCAGGAAGCTCAAGGCCGCCGCGCAGGCAGTGGAACGCGGGGAAACGGTGACCATGGATACGGATCTCCCCGGCGAGGCGGGGGATGTGGCCATTGCCTTCAACCGGATGTCGCGCCAGGTATCCGCGACCATCGCGGATCTCGCCCACGAGGGAGAAAACAAACGTCTCCTGCTGGAGGCACTGGACGAGGGCATTATCGCGCTGACCCCCACAGGGGAGCTGCTCAACACCAACGCGGCGGCGCAGCGCCTGCTGCCGGAGAGCTCCGCGCCCCGCGGGGAAGTCATGGACGCGCTGAAACGCGCGCTGAAGGCGCAGCAGGGCGAGCGCCTGCACGTGCGGGCCGGACAGGACACGCTGGAGGCGGTCATCACGCTGCTGCCCGCGCAGGAGGGCCGCTGCGGCGTCATGGCCGTGATCCGGGACGTGACGGAAGCGGAGCGCCTGGAGCGCACGCGCTTTGAGTATGTGGCGAACATTTCGCACGAGCTGCGCACCCCGCTGGCGAATATCCGCGGCCTGTCCGAGGGCCTGCGCGACGGCCTGGTGACGGATACGGATGAGCGCATGCGGTATTACGGCATCATCGTCGATGAGGTGCGTCGCCTGTCGCGGCTGGTGAACGACCTGATGGAGCTGTCCGGACTGCAGTCCAACCCTGCGGCGTTCGAAATGGAGCGTATCCAGCCGACGGAGGTCATGTATGATCTCTATGACCTCAACAAACAAATGTTTTCAGAAAAGCAGCAGGCCTTTGTCCTGGACGTGCCGGCGGAGGATCTGCCGGTGATCGTCACGAATGAGGACCGCCTGAGTGAGGTGCTGACCATTCTCCTGGACAACGCTCACAAGTATACACCGGCCGGCGGGCACATCACGCTCGGTGCGAGCGTGGTCCTGACCGACGGGCTGGAGACGGGCATCCGGTTTTTTGTCCGTGATGACGGCATCGGCATGGACGAAGAGACGCAGAAGCACATTTTCGACCGGTTCCATCAGGCGGACAAATCCCACGCCTCCAAGGGCAGCGGCCTGGGACTGTCCATCGCGCGTGAAATCATGCTGAAACTGCGGGTGCAGATATCACTGAAGAGCGCGCTGGGTAAAGGCAGTGAGTTTTCCTTTGTTCTCCCGGTTCCCTGAGTCTGAAACGGAGGTTGGATGATGCGTATGTATGGCGCACTGGAAGCGGGCGGCACCAAAATGGTGATGGCGGCGTTCAACAGCGAGGGAGTCATGATTGAACACGCAGCCGTTCCGACGCGGACGCCGGAGCAGACGGTGCCCGAAATGCTTGCCTTTTTCAGACGTTTTCCGTTGTCCGCGCTGGGCATCGGCTGCTTTGGACCGCTGAACCTCAACCGGACGTCCGCCACCTATGGCAGCATCACCTCGACACCCAAGCTGGCATGGCGGAATTTTCCGATCCTCCGGACGTTCCGGGATGCGCTGGCGATTCCCGTTGGGTTTGATACGGACGTCAACGGCGCGGCGCTGGCGGAAGCGCGGCTCGGCGCCGGGCGAGGCGCGGAAAACTGCCTGTACGTCACGGTCGGTACGGGCATCGGCGCTGGCCTGGTGATCCACGGCCGTCCGGTACACGGGCTGATCCATCCGGAGATGGGGCACATTCCCGTTCGTGTCCGTCCGGACGATCCAATGCCGGAAGGCTGCTGTCCTTATCACGGCGCTTGCCTGGAGGGCATGGCCGCAGGGCCGGCGATTGAGAAGCGCTGGAATTGTTCCGCTAAGGACCTGCCTCAGGGGCATCCCGCCTGGGACCTGGAAAGCGATTATCTGGCGCAGCTGTGCGCCACGGCAATGCTCTTCTTTTCGCCGGAAAAAATCATCCTGGGCGGCGGCGTCATGCAGCAGGCGTTCCTGTTTCCCATGATCCGGGAAAAGACGCTCGCGCTGCTGAATGGCTATCTCTGCCATCCGGCGGTCGACGGCGGGCTGACAGATCTGATCGTTCCGCCCGGGCTGGGTACGGCGAGCGGCATCACCGGCGCTTATCTGCTCGCGAGAGAGGAGGAGGGGGATCGCGCATGACATGGCGCATCAGGACAGTTTGGCTGCGCAGGCTGGCGGCATGGCTGACGGTCCTCGCTTTCGTCTGCCTGCCGATGACGCGGGCGGTGTCGCCGGAAACGGAGATGTCTTCTTTTCTCGCTCAGTATATTACCCCGGACATGACCGACCTGCAGAAGCTGGAGTGCGTCACCCGGCACGTCGCGGAGGACTTTGCCTACAGCGGTCGCTACAGCTCCTGGCAGAACATGGTCACCTACGGTATGGGTGACTGCCTGGCCAGCACCTATTATATCCTGGAGGCGTGCTCGCGACTGGGCATCAAAGCGGTCATGCGTCCGGGCTTCAAGGACAGCGGCGCGGCCAGCGGGCATCAGAACGTGCTCGCGCAGATCGACGGCAAGCTGTACATTGCGGAAGCGGGCATCAGCGGCACTTTTCGCAGCCTGCTCTGCGGCGTATGGGAAACGGAGGAATACTCCGGCACCCTGGTGCGCAGCGCGAAGGGGAGCATCGGCGCCGAGCTGTTCCAGTATGAGCTAGGACAGCAGCATCCGGAAGCCATGAAGCATATGGTGCTGCCCGCGACCCTGATCGGCTATCCGGTGGTCGAGCTCGCACATCATTTCAACTATCAGACAGCCACCACGGAGTCGGTGGTCCTGCCGAGTACCCTGGAAATCATCGGGAGATACGCGTTTTATAAAAACACGTCGCTGCGTGAGGTGCGCCTGCCTGCCGGTCTGCTATCGATCGGCGAGTACGCGTTCGGATACTGTGAATCGCTTGGGACCATCGTCATCCCCGATCACGTGACCAGTCTGCCCAAATACGCGTTTCGCAGCTGCGGTACGCTGGAGATCACGGTGCCGGCCTCTGTCACGGCGATCGCCGCCAACACGTTTTATCAGACCGATGCAACGCTCATCGTCGAAAAGGGAAGCTACGCCGAACAGTTCGCCGTGGCCAACGGCCTGAATTATCATTATATTTCGGATACGCCGACGCCGACGCCCACGCCGACGCCCACGCCGACACCCACGCCGACGCCGACGCCGACGCCCACGCCGACACCGACGC
>CAMNEH010000146.1 GCA_946536315.1 uncultured Clostridia bacterium | reverse complement strand
TCCACGGCGGCGGCCTCGTACAGCTCGGGGCTGATGCCGGTCAGGGCCGCCAGGTAGATGATCGTGCCCCAGCCGGCTTCCTTCCAGATGCCCAGGGCGATGTAGGTGCCCACCCACCAGTTCTGGTTGCTTAAAAACGGCAGGCCGGGTTTGCCGGTCATCTGCTTGTACAGGATATTGATCAGGCCGTCGTTATCCGCCAGCAGGCGCAGCGCGAGGCCGGAAATGATGATCCAGCTCAGGAAGTGGGGCAGATAGAGGATGGTCTGGGTGATCTTCTTGAAGCGTTTGAAAGTCAGCTCGTTGAGCAGCAGGGCGATCAGGATCGGCGCGGGGAAGCCGCACACCAGGTCCAGCAGGTTCAGCATCAGGGTGTTTTTCAGCGCGTTCAGGAAGTCCCTGTCCTTAAACGCCTTGATGAACCATTCAAAGCCGTTGTTGCCCGCCCAGGCGACCTCCCACGGCGGCTTGACGATGTTGTTTTTCTTGAAGGCGCCCAGAATATACGCCATCGGCGCGTAGCGGAACACCAGGAAAAAAACGACCGGCAACAGCAGCAGCAGATACAGTGTCCAGTATCTGCGCAGGTACGTTTTCCATGAAAACCCCGCGTTCGCGCTCACCGGCGCCCTCACAGCCGCCGTTTTGGCATTTTTCAACGCGAATCCCTCCTTTTCCATGAAGGTCAGCACATGTCGGTCCGAACCCCGCATTGCTCGTCAGCATGTATGTCCGGACACATTCCTCTTTCGTTTCATATTGTACACACTTGCCCCGCGTTTCACTAATCGGAATTGGTGAAAGGCTGATCACATATTGCTATTTAAAGGGATTCAGTGAGAGGCCCGCCGGCGGTATCCGGGGACCGGCGGCTCAGGCGCCGGCCGGTTCGTCCGTATCGCGGCCAAGCCGGCGGTATTCGGACGGGGTCATTCCCTGATAGCGTTTGAAGATCCTGTTGAAGGTCGCGATGGAGCCGAAGCCCGCGCGCAGCGCGACTTCAGTCACGGGAATGCTCTGCTCCGTCAGCAGACGGGTACACAGCAGCATCCGCTGGCGCATGTAGAACTCATAAAAGCTCACCCCGGCATATTCCCTGAACACGCGGGCGAAATGGTATTTGCTGTAGCCGCTGCGCGCGGCAATATCCTCCAGCGTCAGCTTTTCGCTGCAGTGCGCCGCGACGTAGGCGTACACCTCCAGCATGGTCGCGTTCATGCTGTGACGGCGCTCGGCGCGGTTTGCCTGCCGGCTTTCCGCCAGCCACCGGCCCAGCCGCACCAGCGCGACGGTCAGCCACGCCCTGATCGCCGCCTTCCGCATGGGGCGGTCCTCCTCCTGCTCCCGCACCGCCGCCCACAGAACGTCGGATACCTGCCGCAGCGTCTCCGGATCGCGGTCAAAGCGCAGGTGCGCGCAGGGATAAAATGTTCCGCGGATCGGCGGCAGGCCTTCGATATTCAGCACCATGTCCTGATCGACCATAAAGATGTAGCGCTCTCCGGGCTCCAGCGGATTCAGCTCGTGCACGACGCCGGAGGGGATCACGAAGACCTCGCCGGGCAGCAGCTCATAGCCCGCATGGTCGACCACCACCTCAAACCGGCCGACGACCGGCATGATGATCTCATAGCTGTAGTGCCAGTGCGGGGGATACTCGTCCTCCTCGCGGTTATGGTAAATGCGCACCGGCGTGGTCACGTTGATTTCCAGCTGCCGAAGGCTGTCAAATGACTGATTCATGCGTATGTTCCCGCTTTCCGAAGATCGTCGCGCTGTCGTCCGGCCCATTGTACCACAAAACGCAGTCGGCGGGCAATGCCCCTGTCCCACGTCTGAGTGTTGTGAAACCTGTAAATTCATTTTGACACAGCACTGCAGGACGTGATAGAATGAGGCAAACGACCGGCATTTTCCTCATCGCGGTTCGCCGCGGATCAAGGATCAAGGAGGCTTTCATGATGAAACGTACCGTTTGCGTTCTGCTCATCGCCTGTCTGCTGGCGTCCGCGCTGCCGGCCATGGCCGCGGACCTCTCCAGCGTGATGTGCGTCACCAACTGCAGCGAATGGGTATCCCTGCGGGAATATCCCGACTCCTCCTCCAAGCGCCTGGCACAGGTGCGCCTGGGCGAGCTCGTCACCCAGTGCAGCGAATCCTACGACGGCTTTATCGAGTGCGAATTCAACGGCAAAACCGGCTATATCCAGAGCAAGTACCTGAAGACCACGGATTTTTCGCCTGACGACACCTTTCCGGGCAACCAGATGGTAGTCAACGTCAGCGAGTGGGCGTCCCTGTGGGACGCGCCGGAAACCGGCGCGCGCCGGCTGGCGCAGGTGCCGGTGGGGACGATCGTCACGTCCTGCGTCAATGAAGATCCGGACTACGTGTACTGTGAATACAACGCGAACGGCAGGATCTTCCACGGCTACATCGCGACCGCGTACCTGAAAAAGGCCAATTACAGCGTGACCACGCAGAACGAGAAGGCCGCCTCCATCAGCGCCGACATCGACGGCGTCACCATGACCGTGGTCAACTGTCAGGACTGGGTGTCCCTGCGTGAGAAGGCGTCCGCCTCCTCCGCCCGCCTGGCCAAGGTGCCGCTCGGCGCCGAGGTCACGGACTGCCGTCAGGTATCGGAGCAGTTCATCTACTGCCGCTACCAGGGCGTGTACGGCTACATCCAGTCGCAGTACCTGTCCGCCCCCGTCAGCGTCACCACGCTCCCCGAGACGGCCGCCGTAACTGCCCCGGCTGTGACCGCCGTCGCGGATGAAGCGGGCGCGGACGAAGGCGAGACCCACCTGGACGCCCTGCCGGAGCTGCCCGCGATGAGCGCGCTGTCCGCCGTCGGCGATACCATCCTCATGGAAACCTACCAGGGCTACACCATCGTCGTCCAGCGCGAAACCGCGCAGTACGAGCATATGCTCGGCGTGTGCTACGACGTGAACGGCCTGCCGCTGTGGCAGCTGAGCGCGCGCAGCGCGAACGAAGCGTCCGAAGTGCGGCAGCTGGACGCCTTCGTGGCCGGCACCATTGAGGAGCCGCTGCTGATCTGGTACATCAGCGGTATCGGCCTCTACGCCTATACCTACGGCCCCACGCAGAGCCTGAAGTGGTTCCTGCCCGCCAGCATGCTGGACATCACCAACGCCATCTGCCATACCGAGGATTACGACGGCACCATCTATGTCGCCTTTGACGAGACGCTGCTGTGCATTTCGATGGACGGCGAGCTGCTGTGGCGGACCGACTGCGGCACGGGCGCGCTGTACGCCCCGTTCAGCATCGAGATCGACGAGGACGGCCTGAGCGTGCTGTACGACAACCAGCCGACGCTGACTGACGTGTACGGCGAAGCGCGCTTCACCCGCGACGGGCAGTTCGTCTATACCACACAGCGCATCCTGCGCGGCGAGGCATGAGCCTCGCTCATCCCGCCGTGCGCTCGGCAATCACCCTGAACTGCACAGAGTACGCCTGATACACCCGGCCTCCGACCTCCGTCTGTACGCGGAGGATATAATCCCCCGCCGGCGCGGGCGTACCGTCCGCCAGCAAGCCGTCCCAGTACATACAGGTGCCCTCCGGCACCAGGTGCTGCGGGCGGCTTTGCTGCGCATAGGCCAGGTAGCGCACGGTATCGCCGCGCGCGTTCAGGATCTGCACGGTCAGCACGCAGGGGATGTCGTGCCGGATGATGACCGGCATCTCGCGCCACGCCGCCCGCCGGAACACAGGGGCGCATTCGACGCTCAGGGCGATATCGCCTGCCAGCGGCAGCACGCTGACCAGGCGGCTTTCGTGCAGCGCCGGCCGGTCGTCCTCAAATGAAAAAAACTGTACGAGCAGGTACCCGGAAACGTCCTCCGCCTCGTCCGGCAGGTGCAGCATCAGCGCGCGCTCATACCAGCCGGCGGCCAGCGTGTCCGGCTCCACCAGCTGCTGCGCGCCGGCAAAATCCCACGCGCCGTTTTTCATGTACACCAGCTGGTACGCCAGCCGCGTGGGCGTGTACAGCTCAAACGAAAACCTGAGCCGGTCCGCGCCGCCCGAAAACACGGTCTCCTCAAACTCGATCGCGCCGATGCCCGCGCTTTCTCCCCCTTCGGCGCACGCGTACAGTACAAACGTGTCCTCCCGCTCGGGGTAGACCTGGGGCGTGGACACGGCGTAACGCTCGCGCAGCCAGACAAACGCCTCGCGCAGGGTGATCGCGCCGTCCGCGTTCAGGTCCGCCGGATATCCCGCCGCTGCGCTGCAGCCGCGCGCCAGAACGGATGTAAAGTATCCCGCGCCGTGCCATTCGTCCGTGTCCGCCGAGCGCCAGTACCAGCTGTCCTCGCTGCCGCCTGCGCTGCAGAGCACCTTGGTTTCCACGCCGGTCAGCGGCACGCCGTCCGGACCGTTGCTCAGGCCCTTGCCGATGAACGCGCCGGAGTGACATGCGTCCATGATCACCGCGTGCGTGCCCGGCACCTCCGCTAAGATGCCCTCCAGCGCCTGCGGCGTCAGCTCCTCCTCCATTTCGCCGTCACACAGCAGCATGGCCGCGGTCAGGTTGCTGCGGGCGGGGCTGTATACCCCGTGCGTGCTGATGTACAGCAGGGAAACGTCCTTTTCTTCCGCGCCGTCAAACGCGTCTAACACCGCCGCGCGGAAGGCGCCCACGGTGCCGATCGAATCGCACGCCGTCCGGATGACCGCATAGCCCCGCGCGTCCCGGCCGAGCAGGGCTTCCATCATCCGCGCGTTCTCCTGCGCGGCCGGCGTCGTATCCGCCTGGGAAAGGAAGCGATCACAGGTAACGATCAGCGCGCGCAGCACCGGCGTTTCCTCCGCCAGACACCTGGGGAGCAGCCCCAGCAGCGCCGCCGCCAGCAGACAGACGATTCCCTTCCGCACCGCCGCTCCCCCTCCTTTCACCCTTGTGCAGCCATTATAGCGCCTTTCCCCGTGAAATGCAAACGGCCCGCGCCGTCACACAATATGTTGCAGTCCGGCTGCCCGGAGTCACGGGAGACCGTGCGGCGCAGACACCGCCGTTCCTGTGACATCAAGCGAAAGCCCGATAAAACAAAGGCGGTCAGTCGAAGCTGACCACCGGGTTCTTATGTGGGGGGTAATGCCTGATGTCATTCTGGCGTTTCCCTGAGCGTATGACGCATGACGCTCGCAGAACTTGTCATATGACCTGAAGTTCCTTGTACAGCTGCTGGCGGTACTCACTGTCCGTCGCGACACGGGCAATATCATTATTTCTACCCAGCCGAAGCAATTGATCTATCAGCGCACCCAGCTTGTTCTCACCTTTTTTCATGCCTTCTGCACGGCCTTCTTTCCGGCCTTCTTCCCGCGCTTCCTCACGGAGCATATTCATATTCCTGACTTCATCGTACTCTGTACAGGAAGTTTTTCGAGATGAAAGAGACGCCCAAGAGAGGAATTTCCCTGACCGTCAAACAGGATGCTGTCGATGCAGCGCATGAGCGCTATGGATTCTTCGTTCTGATCAGCAACGAAGTCAAGGATCCGG
>CAMNEH010000145.1 GCA_946536315.1 uncultured Clostridia bacterium | reverse complement strand
TGAAACGGCCGTAGGCGTAAAGGTTGAGCGCCGCGAAGGGATGCCCGGTCCAGAAATAGCTGTCGCCCAGGTTGCTGACAGCGGCGACAGCCGCGATATTGTTCTGCGGCAGATCCCGGCGCAGCTCCTCCCACATCGGGGGCATGGCATACAGGTCGATCTGCTGGCCGGTATACTCCTGCGCCAATTGGAGCTCAAGCGCAAGACGCGTATGCCGCATGCTCAGCAGCAGCGGCGAAAGCGGCTCCCTGACCTGAAAATCAAACGGGCCGTGCTTGATCTGCAGGATGACATGATCATCGAAGCGGCCGTCCTGCGGCTGGTAGAGCCGGTACGCGGCGCAGGGGCGGTCGACCGACTGATCGCGCCAGTCCTGCATACAGTCGTACACAAACGCGCGCCAAACGATCACGCCCTGGTACGGAGCGACGGCTGCCGCCAGCATATTCGCGCCTTCGGCATGGCTGCGTCCATAGGCGTTCGGGCCCGGCCGGTGCTCACTGTCCGCCTTGATCAGGAAGCCGGCAAAATCAGGAATGGCCGTCCAGACGCGCGCGGCTGTACGCGCCCAGAACGCCTGCACATCCGGATCCAGCGGATCGGCTGTATCGCAGCCCAGCTGCAGCGGCATGCTGAAATCCGCCGAGGCCATCAGGCGAACGCCGAAGGGCCGGAGCAGGTCCGCAAACGCCGCCAGATCCGGCAGCATGTCGGTCAGCAGCGCCTGCGCCGGCGCGTGGACATTCACATTATTGACGCAAAGCACATTGATATGAACGCTCGCCAGCAGCCTGCCGAGAAACAGAATCCGGTCTTTTTCATAGGCGAACCGACCATTCCTGAACCAGAGCGACTGTCCGGCGTAGCCGCGTTCTATCACGCCGTCCATATTATCCCAGGCGTTCAGCATCCGAAGAGCGTACGCGGGCCGGACAGTCCATTCGGCGTCCGGCGTGCGGCCAAGGCTCAGCGCCTGAATCAATTCATACGCGCCATAAAGCGCCCCACGCGGACCGCCGGTCAAAACATACCGGCTTCCGTGATGGCTGATCGTACACGTCTCAGACGGATCGTCCGTCAGATTGAATTCGCAGGCTTCTCCACGGTTCCGGCCGGCAAAAAACATGCGCAATTCTTCCCTGGCGACCGCTTCGGGCGCGTCGCATGGCGGAAGCTCCTCTGACAGCGTTTTCAGCCAGAGCCGGTCAAACGAATCCATCCGAATCATCCTCCTCAAAATCATCAATGAACCTTATTCGTGTCAAACACAAACGACTGTCCCGGCGCCGGCGTGCAGCGCGCCGTTTGGATGCCGCGGGGCTTCCCTTCCTCGCAGGGAACGGCATGGCGGAGCGCGTCATCCGTCAGCCCTTCCAGGAACGCCGTCACCTCGCCGCTCCCGCGCAGCCCGGGCTGATGCGGGCACAGCGCATACCTGAACGGAATATCCGCCAGGGTCCTCCTCATATTCTCACGATAGGCCAACGCGCTGAGCGCCTCCGGGAAGAACAGCCAGGTGGTCGGATTCCAGTTATCGCCGGTCAGCAGCAGCTGATATGCCGGCAGGTAAAACATCAGGCTGCCGGGCGTGTGTCCCGGGCAGTGGATGACGCGCACGTCCAGCCCGCCGAGATCCAGCGCAGAAGCATTCAGCGGTTGAGCGGAAGGGGCCTGCGCGTGCAGATACCGGTTTTCATCGACCGTGCGGCCCCGCTCCCGGCAGGATTCCAGGATTTTTTCCCTCTGGGGCTGCGCCGTATAGGCGGCATATACCGTAAAATCGTCCGGATGCATGAGCGCGCTGTCGAACCAGATCGCGCCCATCGCGTGGTCATGATGCCCGTGCGACAGGATCAGGCGGCAGGGCAGGTCCGTGATTTGCCGGACGATGGGCGGCACCGGCTCCAGGCCGTATCCGGCATCGATGAGGACGGCGCGCTCGTGTCCGGTCAGCAGCGTCATCGAGAAGCCCATGCAGTCCGTAATATGGTAAACGCCTGGAAATACACGGTCGATATGCGCGCTCATGTCCGACGCTCCCTGAAGCAGAATTTGCGGAAGTCGAATTGCGTCCCCGGGAGAAAGATCAGGCTCAGCTGACATTCCCCGGTCATGACCTGAACGGGAAATGCATATTCGCGCATGTCAGCCGACCGGGAAAACTTCAACGTCTGGCAGAGGGTTTCGCCGGCGCCGTTTTTAAGCTGCAGGATGACCGGGGTTTCCTCATGCGAGGTCCGGGCCGTGATGATCAGCTCATACCCGCCCGCGCCTGCGAACGTCATGTGCTCGTAGGTCACCGTGACGTTATTCCCGATATCCAGGATGTCCGTGCCGCGAATGGTAAACTGATCGCCGTAAACATCATCCGCGTCCGAAGCGAAATTCTCCCGCAGGGCGCGTGACTGCGGCTCAAACCGGAATCCCTTCAGATGCACCTTCTCCACGGCGGAGAGGAACAGGTCGTGACGTCCCTTCAGTACCTCAGGCAGCGTGAAAAAGCCGGACTGATAGGTATTCCAGATGCTCGGCTTCTGGTAGCGGCAGGTCATCAGCTGCCGCCCGCCCTCGTCCGGGAGACCGTCCCAGACGATGATGTCGTGCGGATTGGCGTCCAGCGCGAAAATGGGCAGCTCGATCACATCCGATCCGACCGGGCCGAAGTCCACGTTCCGGAAGCCCACGCCGCTGTAGCCTTCCCGCGCAAAGGCGATGCCCTGTTCATTCCCGGGCGAAATCTCACCGGCCTTCACATCCGCCAGCGAAGCGGACACGAGACCGTACGGATCCAGCGTCAGCCGTCCGAGGCCTTCCGCGGTGACCGGATAGGCGGAGAGCACTTTGGTGTATTGTTCTCCGTTGTCGGCCGTCGCCCGCAGGAAAAATGCGCCGTCAGCCCTGGCTGTGACACGGGCTGTATGGTCGTTCAGCCACTGCACTTCCGCCCCGGGGAAATCAGCCCCCTGCGCATTGGTCACGCGCAGGCGAATGGGCATACCGGATTCGCGCGGAGACTTTTCAACCTCGAAGTCCAGATGGGCGCGCGTCGGACCCATGACCGTTCTGCCCTGCGGGCAAAGTGAAATGCTCCGGATCCACGCCGTCTCATCGGTGCAGAATCCGGTATGTTTTATACAATGGACTGTCGGCAAGGGCCGGCTGTCTCCTGATGACGTGACATTCAATGCCAGCTCGGCGTCGCGCAGGCCGTCCGCCATCACGCGGACCGTCGCTGTACCGGCTGCCTTGAATCCGATCACCGCCAGCGCCTTGCCGGAAAACAGACGTCTGGTATCCGTCTGGTACGCCGTTTCGTCCGTGCTGTCCCCATTGTCCATCCCCATCAGGCAGGCGGGGCCGGTCACCCGGACCCTGACGGGGCACGAAGCGTCCTCCACCGGCGCGCCGGCCGTGTCCACTGCCGAAATGGTCAGGAACGCCAGACCGCCGGGATGACAGCTGTCACTTTCCGCGCTGAGCGTCAGCGCGGCGGGCTCGCCATAGCTGCATTTTTCGTCCCGGACGACCGCTTGCCCTGCAGCGTCATATCCGACGGCCTCCAGCCTGCCATCCGCATAGGAAAGCCGCCAGACCGGCAGGCACTTTTCCGTGTCGTCCCGGTCCACCGTCTTCCTTCCCTGGCTGACGCCGTTCAGGAAGAGCTCCGCGGAGGCGCAGTTGGTCATCACCGGCACGTCAACAGGCTGTCCGGGGTTCCATTGCCATCGGACGCCGATGTGAATCATCGGGTCGTCCTGCCACATGGCGCGGTAAAAGTAATAGCTGTCCTTCGGGAAGCCGGCCGTATCGGCCTGGCCGAAGTAGCTGTTTTTCGTGTGATAGGGCGTCGGCTCACCGATATAATCGATGCCCGCCCAGATAAATTGTCCCAGCGAATAGGGGTTCAGCCGGTCCTCCACCAGCATCCGGGGCACAGACTGCGTGCCCCAGCTGGTTTTGCTGTTGAGCAGCGCTGAGCACTGCGCGTCTTCCTCCGCGAGGATGTCCTCCGACATCGGGAAATGGTACACACCCCGGCTCTGCACCATCGAAGCCGTTTCGCTGCCATAGATGATCCAGTCCGGATGCGCCGCGTGATGCGCCTCATAGTGCTGCTCGGCGTAGTTATACCCTGTCAGCTTCACATATTCGGCGCAGTGCTGTGCGCCTTCCCACGGCAGGTAATTGCTGCCGAAGGTGACGCGGGCGTGTCCGAACCGGTCATGCAGCCTGACCTCATCCGTCAGCCGGCAGGTCCACCGATAGCCGGGCTCGCCGAAAAACATATCCTGAATCTCGTTGCCGATGGACCACATGATGACGCTGGGATGGCGCCGGTCACGGCGGACCCACGCAGCCACGTCTTCCTTCCACGTGTCAGGGAAGAAGCGCGCGTTGTCGAATGCTGTCTTCGGCAGCTCCCACATGTCATAGGCTTCATCATCCACTAAAAAGCCCATTTCGTCGCACAGGTCCAGGAACGCGGACGCAGGCGGGTTATGGGACGTCCGGATCGCGTTGACGCCCATCTGTTTCATCAGCCGCAGCTGACGCCGGGCGGCGTCCCGATGAAACGCCGCGCCCAGCGCGCCCAGATCATGGTGCAGGCATACGCCATGCAGCTTGATCCGCCGGCCGTTGAGAAAAAGTCCCTGGTCTGTCGTAAACGCGACCTCACGGAACCCGATGCGGAAAGCCTCCGTCTGATCCTGCAGGGTCATGGCTACGCGGTAAAGCTTCGGATTGTCGACCGACCACGGCGTGATGCCGTCAACGGCGGCTTCCGTCTCGATAACGCCGGCTTCGACCCGGACGTCGTTGCGCCAAAGGCAGGTATCATCATACAGCGCGACGCTGACCGTCAGGCCGTCCGCATGGCGCGCTTCCGCGCGAAGCTTCAGATGCCACTGTCCGCCTTCTGTCCACGTGCGGATCTGGCTGCCGTCCGGCACCAGATACTGCGGCGAAAAGCGCCACAATTCCACATCCCGGAAAATGCCGGCCCCTGAATACCAGCGGGAATTGGGGCAGCGATACCTCACCTGCACGGCGATTTCGTTGTTTCCCGGCCGCAGCAGCCCCGTCATCCGGACGGTGAACGCCGTATAGCCGTAATGGTGCTCAAGCGCCGGTACGCCGTTCACATACACCACCGCGTCCATATAAACGCCGTCAAAGCGCAGGAACACCTCGCTCCGGACGCAATCGTCTTCAGACGCGTCGATTGTTTTGAAATACCAGCCGTCCGCGTCCTGATAAAAGCGCTCCGTTTCCCCGATCGCCCAATCGTGCGGCAGGCATACATGTTCCCCCTGCTGACCCGCGGCATCGGCATAAGCGCTGCCCGGCTTCATCCTCACAAATGTCCACTGTTCGTTGAACAAACAACGCATGCGGTTCTCCTTTTTCGCATCATGTCATCGCTTCATTCTGTCAATGGCGCACTGATGCGAAATCATATTTCGCCGCCGTCCAGATTTTTCCTGCTCATCTCCCCTCAAGTTCTGACGCAAGTTCAGAAAAAAAACCAATTGACAAGAGTCATCAATGATGCTATAATGGCCCACGTTGACGGCAAGCCGCCTTCCTGGAGAAGTCGCCTAGCTTGGTCGAGGGCGCACGACTGGAAATCGTGTAACCTGT
>CAMNEH010000144.1 GCA_946536315.1 uncultured Clostridia bacterium | reverse complement strand
TCTTGTCATGGATTTACCTCCCCAAAACAAAGCTGTTTGTTTTCCATAACTATTCATCACAATAGTCCCAGGCGCAACCGTGCCATGCACGTTGCGCCCGGGACCTATGCTACTTGTACTCGTACCTGCACTTACTCTTCCGGCTTACTCTCTTCTTCTGTCGCGTAGCCGCTTTCCGGATCATAGATGTGGCAGGCGACCGTGTGCCCGTTGCCCATGTCCATGGTGCGCGGCGCCTTCTGGCTGCACACGCCCCTGCACTCGCGGCAGCGGGTGTGGAACTTGCAGCCGCTGGGCGGATTGGCGGGCGACGGAATGCTGCCCTCGAGGATGATGCGGTTCATCTTGACGGTCGGGTCCGGCACCGGGATGGCGCTGAACAGCGCCTGCGTGTACGGGTGCAGCGGCTTGGCGAAAATGTCATCCTTGGTGGCGTACTCGACCATGTTGCCCAGATACATGACGCCGACCGTGTCCGAGATATGCTGGACCACCGACAGGTCATGGCTGATGAACAGGTAGGTCAGATTAAATTCCTTCTGCAGGTCCTCCAGCAGGTTGATGATCTGCGCCTGGATGGACACGTCCAGGGCGGACACCGGCTCGTCGCAGACGATGAAGTCCGGATTGAGCGCGATGGCGCGGGCGATGCAGATGCGCTGGCGCTGTCCGCCCGAAAACTCGTGCGGGTAGCGGTCCTTCTGGTAATCGAACAGGCCGCAGGACTTCATGATGCGCGAAACATAGGCGTCAAACTCGTGCTCCGGCACCAGGTGATGCTCGCGCACCGCCTCGCCGATGATCTCACCCACCGGCAGACGCGGCGAAAGGCTGGAATACGGGTCCTGGAAAATGATCTGGATCTTGGGCCGGAAGGCGCGCAGCTCCCTGGACGAGAGCTGGTCCAGATGCACGTTGCCGTTGAAGATGACCTCGCCGCTGGTCTTGGGCGTCAGGTTCAACAGCGTCTTGCCGACGGTGGTCTTGCCGCAGCCGGATTCGCCGACCAGGCCCATGGTGGTGCCGCGCTTCAGCGTGAAGCTGACATCCTCCACCGCGTGCACGTGACCCACGACGCGGCCAAACAGCCCGGCCTTGATGGGAAAATACTTGCAGAGGTTGCGTACCTCAAGGACGTTCTGACTCGCCTCGCTCATCACCGGTCACCTCGCTTTGTCTGATCATAGTACCGCCAGCAGCTGACGATGTGCGTATCCGTCACGTGAATTTCCGGCGGATACTTGCCCTGGCAGCGCGCAACGCACTTTTCACAGCGGTCGCGGAAATAGCAGTAGTCCGGCATGTTCACCGGGTTCGGCACGGAGCCGGGGATCGAGTAGAGCCGGTCGACCTTCTTGTTGATGACAGGCTTGGACTCCATCAGGCCGATGGTATACGGATGGCGCGGATCGAGGAAGACCTCCTTCGCGAGGCCCTTTTCGATGATGCGTCCGGCGTACATGACCACCACATAGTCCGCCATTTCGGCAATGACGCCCAGGTCGTGGGTGATCAGCATGATGGAGGCGTTGATTTCGCCCTTCAGCCGGCGCAGCAGGTCCAGGATCTGGGCCTGGATGGTCACGTCCAGGGCGGTGGTGGGTTCGTCGGCGATGATCAGCCGGGGATTGCACACCAGCGCCATGGCGATCACGATGCGCTGGCGCATGCCGCCCGACAGCTCGTGCGGATAGCGGTTGTAAATGCCCTCCGCGTCCGGGATGCCGACCATTTTGATCGCGTCGATGGTGCGCTGACGGACCGCCTCCTGGCTCATGCCCGGATTGTGCAGCTGAATGACCTCGTCCAGCTGGAAGCCGATGCGGAACACCGGATTCAGGCTGGTCATAGGCTCCTGGAAAATCATGGATACCACGTTGCCGCGGATCTTCTGCATCGCCTCGATCGGCATTTTCGCCACGTCATAGGCCTTTTCGCCCAGATTCAGGCGGATCTCGCCGGAGACGATCTGCCCGCTGGGGCGCTGCAGCAGCTGCATCAGCGACAGGCTGGTGACGGATTTGCCACAGCCGGATTCGCCGACGACGCCGACGGTCTTGCCGATGGGGACATCAAAGCTGACGCCGTCCACCGCCTTGACGGTGCCTACGTCTGTAAAGAAATAGGTATGCAGGTCATCAAACTCCAGCACGTTGTCCGGGTTGTGCATCGTCGTCAGATATTCGCTTTCCGGCACGTGCTTGCGTTCCAGCTTTTTATTCAGCGCCCTGGTGATTTTGGCGTTTTCCCTGCTGATCCTGCGCGACTCACGGGCAGTGATGAAATTGGAATCCTTTTTTGCCATCGTATTGCTTCCTCCCGCCTTATCGCTTCATCTTGGGGTCAAACGCGTCGCGCAGTCCGTCGCCGACGAAATTGAAGCCCAGCACCGTCAGCACGATCAGCAGGCCGGCGGGGATCCACAGGTACCAGCAGTTCGTCATGACGTAGATATTCGAAGCGGAATTGATGATGCTGCCCCAGGAGGCCAGCGGGTACTTGATGCCCAGGCCGAGGAAGGAGAGCGTCGCCTCGGTCAGGATGATGCCGCCCAGACCCATGGTCGCCTGCACGATCAGCAGGGGCATCACGTTGGGCACCAGGTGGCGGAAAATGCGCCGGCTGACCGGAATGCCGGTCGCCTCGGTCGCGATCATGAAGTCCTGCTCGCGCAGGGACAGGATCTGGCCGCGCACCACGCGCGCGACGCCGGTCCAGCCCATGATGCCCATGATCGCCATCATCATGTACAGGCGGATGTACGGGTCGACCTCGAAGGAGTCCATGATCGCGCCGGCGATGATCATCATCGGGTAGTACGGAATGGAATTGAACAGGTCGACAAAGCGCATGAGCAGCGTATCCACCCAGCCGCCGAAGTAGCCGGACACACCGCCGATGATGATGCCGATGATGTTTTCAAGGATCATGACGATGAAGCCGACCATCAGCGAAATGCGGCCGCCGTACATCAGGCGCGTCAGCACGTCCATGCCGTGGTCATCCGTGCCCAGCGGGTGCTGCGCGCTCGGCGCGGCGTACATGTCGATCAGGTAGGTCTGCTGCATCGTGGAAATGATATAGTTGTTGCCGCGCATCTGGATCGTGTGGCGCTCCACTTCGCCGTTCGCATTCGTGTAATCGAACGCGGTTTTGCGCCCGGCGATGGCTTCCTCCACGGCCGCCTTGTAGTCCGCCGGCAGGAAAACGCCCACGTTGACGGGATTCACAATGATGTTGCTGACGCCGGCGATCTCCGTGCCGTTCTGGTCCGTGACCAAAGCGGTCGTCTCGTTTTCGATGTCCAGCGCGTAGGTCACGCCGTCCACCGTAAAGCTGCCTTCTCCCTCGTGCATCGCCTGCTCGCAGGCTTTTTTGAAGGCATAGGAACTGACCAGCGCGGTGTTTGCGGGGTCATAGGCGTCAAAATTGAGCATGCTCGCCAGGCCGACCTCGCCCATGCTGCTCAGCTTGTACGTTTTGCCCACGTCGCGCGTCAGCGTGTAGGTGACGCCCTCAGCCTCAAAGCTCGTCTGTTTGCCGGTCAGCGCGGCTTGAACCGCGGCGCGCGCCGCGTCCGAAAGTTCCTTGCCCTCGTCCAGCGCGATATCCACCATCTTGCCCAGCTGCGTGACGGTGCCCAGGTTCTGGCCCGCGCTCAGGATATAGAAGCCCTCGTCGAGCCTGGTGGCGGTATAGGTGGTATTGTCCGCGACAAAGGTCGTGACGTCCTTTCCGGAGGACTTGACCTGGCTGTTGAACGTCGCGCGCGTCATGGTGGACAGGGTCGCGCCATCCACCGGCGTGAAACGGTAGTCTGTATTGACGACCGCGCTCGCGTACTCCTTGTTCGCGGCGTCCACTTTATAAAACACCTGGTCCTGGCGGTAGGGGGATACCACACCGCCGACAAAGGAGAAGACGAACATAAAGACCAGCGTGCAAATGCCCACAATGGCCAGCTTGTTGCGGATGAACCGCTTGAAGACCATCATGCCCGGGCTGAGCACCTTCACGCGGCGGCCGTCGTCCAGCGACAGCTGTTCGCCGTTTTCCTGCAGGTTTTTCTTTTCTTTCTCGCTCATTTCGGTCCCTCCCCCACACTCAGTTCACGCGCACGCGGGGATCGACCACCGCGTACATAATATCCGCCAGCATCAGGCTGAGCTGGGTCAGGATCAGGCCGAACATGGAATAGAACATGGTAAACGGCAAATCGCCGGCCACCATGGCGTCATAGGAAATATAGCCGATACCGGGAATCTGATACAGCGTTTCCGTGATCATGGACCCGGAGAAGAGGCTGGGAATCAGGTAGCTCATGTAGCTGACCAGCGGGATCAGCGTGTTGCGGAAGGCGTGACGGTTGATGACCGTCCTTTCGGACAGGCCCTTGGCGCGCGCGGTGCGGATATAGTCCGCGTTGAGCACCTCGAGCATGTTGGTGCGCGTGTAACGGGTCAGGCCGCCGATATGCAGCATCGCCAGCGTCAGCACCGGCAGCACCATGTGGTGCATGATGTCCAGCACCTTCGCGCTTTCGCTCAACTGTTCGTGGTATCGTCCGACCAGGCCGTAGAGGTCGAACCACCCCAGCTTCACCGCAAAGGCGTATTTGAGCAGCGTCGCCAGGAAAAACGTCGGCAGCGAAATACACAGCATCGCGAATACGGTAATGCTGTAGTCAAAGCCGCTGTACTGCCGGCGCGCGGCCTGAATGCCGAGGGGAATACAGATGATCACTTCCAGCACGATCGTGATGATGTTCAGGATGACCGAATGCCAGATCACCTCGTTGAACTTCTGGGTGACCGGGATCCCGTACTTCCAGCTGACGCCGAAATCGCCCTGCAGCACCCCGCCCAGCCAGCTGATAAAGCCGTTGAAGATATTGGTGTCCAGGTGATAAGCCTTATTCAGCTGTTCCAGCCATTCCTGATAGGTCGGCCCGCCGGTCGTGGCGCTGGCCGCGGCGCGCTGGCGCGCCATCGCCTCCACAAAGCTGGTGGGCATGGCCCGCATCACGCCATAGATGATAAACGAGCCCAAAAATACAATCACGAGCGCCAGGCTGATCCTGCGTACGATAAATTTCCACACAACGGCATCCTCCGGATTCCATCTGACCGGCATCCGCGGTCCTCCCGAAGGATGTCCCCGCATATCCCAATCAGTAGCAGTATTCCCTGGCCGGCCCGGCAGCGAATGCCGAAACCGGCCAGGGAATGCGAATGAAGTTATATCACAGATGGGTTCGCTTACTGCACAGCGTTCATTTCCATCGTTTGCACTTCGGACAGCCAGCCCCAATAGGTGGTGACGTCCGGGGTCACGGTGTCGATGTTCACGCGCTCAGTGCTGGCGATGACGATGTTCTGGCGCTGGTAGGCCGGAATTTCGACCGCCCAGTCCATGATCTCGTTCAGGGCAGCCTTGTAGACTTCCTTGCGGTAAGCCTGGTCGGCGCTCTGACGGGCGTTCAGGATCATCTCGTCCAGCGCAGCGGACTGGATGTGATAGTGGTTGGAATCGGAGCCGCCCAGGCCCACGATGTTGGAGCTGTGATAGACCTGGTACATATCCGGGTCAATGGTGGAGCCCCAGGCAGCGCACCACATATTCTGGGTGCCGGCGTCGAGCGCATCCCACAGCACGTTGGAATCGGCGGGGTCGTT
>CAMNEH010000143.1 GCA_946536315.1 uncultured Clostridia bacterium | reverse complement strand
AAGGTGTCCGACTTCGGCATCGCGCGGCTCGCCGGCAGCGGCACCATCAGCAAGACCGATATGGTGATGGGCTCCGTGCACTATTTTTCCCCGGAGCAGGCGCAGGGCCAGGAAGTGACGGAGGCCAGCGACATCTATTCCGCGGGCGTCGTGCTGTATGAAATGCTGACGGGCAGCGTGCCGTTCGACGGCGACACGCCCGTCGCCATCGCCATGCAGCATATCAAAATCCCGCCGCGGCCCGTGAACATCCTCAATCCGGCCGTTTCCCCCGCAATCAACGCCGTCGTGCAGAAGGCGATGGCCAAGAACCCCGCGGATCGGTACCAGCACGCCGAGGACATGGCGCGCGACCTGCAGAAGGCGCTGAACGAGCCGCTGCGCACGGAGCCGGAGGTGAACCTCGAAAGCGTCGAGGAAAAGCCGAAGAAGCCCCGGCGGCTTTCGGCCCTTCGAGAGCGGTTTGACTGGCACAGCGCCGTCAAGCCGCTGCTGATGGTCGCGGCGGCGCTCGCTCTGACCGCCGTCCTCGCGCTGATGGCGATCAGCCTGTACCACAGTATCGTCGACTCCACGACCGCACCGTATGTCATCGACGAAACCGAGGAGAGCGCCATGCAGCTCATCCGCCGCGCGGGCCTCACTGCCGAGGTATCGCGCGCCAGCGACGCCGACCGGCCCGTGGGTACGGTCATCCAGCAGGCGCCCGAATATGGCACTACGATGCGTCAGGGCGCGAAGGTGCTGATCACCGTGAGCACCGGCCCGCAGGAGCAGGCCGTGCCCGACCTGTACGGGATGAGCGTCAGCAAAGCGACCGAGGCGCTGGAAAAATGCGGCTTCAGCCTGCTTTCGCTGCCCAGGCGCGCGATATCCGAAAAAGCGTGGGACACGGTGCTTGACCAGTCGCCTGAGCCGGGAACGGCGCTGAAGGCCGGGGGCGTCGTGCAGGTGACACTGTCCGGTGGAAGCGTCACGGTCCCCAATCTGGAAGGGATGCCGCGCGCAGAAGCGCTTCAGCTGGCGGAAAGCCTCGGCCTGCGTGTGACCGAAGTCCTCGAGATCCCAGTCGAGGACGCGACGAAGGATCAGCTGGTCGCCAGGCAGTTTTTCGCGGACGCGGACGATCAGCCCGTTCAGATCAATGAGCAGACGATCATCGGCACGATGGGCCGCATCGCCGTGTACGTCCTGACCGCGCCGACGCCCGCGCCCACGGACGGACAGTAAAGGCGGACGCGTATGGAAGGATGGCTGATTCGCGGTCAGGGCGGCGTATACACCGCCGAGGACGAGACCGGCGCGGAATACGTCCTGCGCGCCAAGAACCGTTTCCGCCGTCAGCGGGTGACCCCGCTGGTCGGCGACCGCATCCGTTTTACACCTGGCCAGATCAGTGACGAGCACGGCTGGATCGACGAAATCCTGCCGCGCGTCAGCGCGTTCGTCCGGCCGGCTGTGGCCAATGTCACCATGATGGCGATCGTCGTCGCGCCGGAGCCCGCGCCGGATTTGCTGCTGGTCGATCGGCTGCTGGTGCAGTGCCGCCGCCAGGACATCCGCGCCGCGCTTGTCATCAACAAGCGCGACCTGGATTCCTCGGTCGGCGAAGCGCTCGCGCACGCCTACCGCGGGGCCGGGATCCGTGTGCACGCCGTCAGCGCGCGTACCGGCGAAGGCCTCAGCGCGCTGCGGGAAAGCCTCAGGAACGAGACGATCTGCCTGAGCGGACAGTCCGGCGTCGGCAAAAGCACGCTGCTGAACAGCCTGCTGGACGTCAGCGCCGAGACCGGCGAGATCAGCCGCCGCATCCGCCGCGGCAAAAACACGACGCGGCACGTAGAGCTGTTCCGCTCGCCCGTCTTTCACGTGATGGACACGCCGGGTTTTTCCATGATGACACTGTCCACCGAGCGGATGGAGCCGATCCTGCTGCAGGAGTATTACCCGGAATACGTCTCCCTGAACGGCACGTGCCGCTTTGTCCCGTGCTGGCACCAGGGCGAGCCCGGGTGCGCCGTGCGCGAGGCGGTGGACCGCGGCGAGATCGACGAAACCCGCTATGCCCGTTACATCACCTTACTCAGGGAGCTTGATGAAGCCTGGAGGAACCGATATGCCTGAGCGCGTTCTGCTGCTGCCCTCGATCCTGGCCGCCGATCCGACCCGCCTGCTGGACGCGGCGGAGATGGCGCTGTCCGCCGGCGCGGACGGTTTGCACATCGATATTATGGACGGACACTTTGTGCCCAACCTGACCTTTGGTCCGGCCACGGTGCGCGCGCTGCGGCGCGCCTTTCCCGGCGCGTGGCTGGACGTCCATCTGATGGTCGACACGCCGGCCGTCTGGGTGCCGGTGTTTGCCGAGGCCGGCGCGAGCGCGCTGACCGTTCACATCGAAACGCTGACGGACAGCCGCCTGCTCAGCGACATCCGCGCGCTCGGCGTCTCCCCCGGCATCTCCCTGAAGCCCGCCACCCCCGCGGAAGCGCTGAGGGCAACCTTGCCGCTGGCCGATCTCGTGCTCATCATGACGGTCGAGCCGGGCTTTGGCGGGCAGAAGCTGATGCCCGACTGCGCCCGCAAGGCGGCCGCCCTGCGGGCCATGGGCTTCGGAGGCCGGATTTCGTGCGACGGCGGCGTCAACCGTGAAAACGCCGCAGAACTGAGGGCCCTCGGCGCGGACGCGCTGGTGATGGGCACCGCGTTCTTCCGCGCTGAATCGCCGGCGCTCGTCGCCGCGGAGGTGCACGCGCTATGAAGCGGCCGTCTCCTGCCGCGCCGAGGCTGAAGCACAGCCTGGGGCAAAACTTCATCCTGGACGAGGCAATTCAGCGCGAACTGGCGGCGCTGACCGGGCTCGGTCCGGAGGACACCGTACTGGAAATCGGCGCGGGCTCCGGCGCGCTGACCCGCGCGCTGGCGGAGCGCGTCCGCAGTGTCACCGCGGTCGAGATCGACCGGGACATGATCCCCTTTCTCCGCGCCAACGTCCTGTCCTGCTCCAACGTCGAGGTGGTGCAGGCGGATATCCTCACCTTCGACTGGCTGGCCTTCGCGGCCTCGGCCGGTCCCTTCAGCATCGCGGCCAACCTGCCCTATCACATCACCACGGCGCTGCTGACGAGGCTGATCACGCTGCCGCTGCCGCTGCAGTCCATGCACCTGATGCTGCAGAAGGAGAGCGCCGAGAAGCTCTGCGCCGGCCCGGGCGACCCCGGATATGGCCCGCTGACCATCGAAATCAGCTGGCGGTACGCGCCGGAGATCCGCCGCATCCTGCCGCGCGAAACGTTCACGCCGCCACCCAGGGTCGACAGCGCCTTCATCTCGCTGACCCGCCGCGACGCGCCGCCTGTCCCGGTCCGGGATGAGGACCGGCTGTTTGAGCTGATCGGCGCCGCCTTCGCGCTGAGGCGAAAGACCCTGCTCAACAACCTCATGAGCCGTTACCACCTCCCGCGCGAAACGTGTTTGGAGCGCCTTCGCGCCGCCGGGCTCGGGGAAAATGTCCGCGCTGAGGAGATGAGCCTTGCCCAGTTTGCCGCGCTGGCAGATGAAATGGCCCGGTAGGCCGCGCCAAATCACTGAGCTGCCGCGATGCTGCCGGCGCAGAACCGTGCGTGAGACGAATACGCGGAAATGCGCAATTTTGCCCGCGCGCCCTTGACAAGCCACCGTTTTTTCTTCATAATAGTCAGATGTAAGCATTTTCCGCTCAACACGTTCTTTGACTGATTGGAGGGATACACCATGAGCAAAGTCGTAGTGTTTGATCATCCGCTGATTCAGCATAAGCTGAGCATCATGCGCGATCACAGGACCGGCTGCAAGGAATTCAGGGAGCTGCTGGACGAGATCTCCATGCTGATGGTCTACGAGGTCACCCGTGACCTGCAGACGGAAGATGTACAGATCGAAACGCCGATCTGCGTGACCAATACCAAAATGCTGGCGGGAAAGCCGATCGGCATCATTCCCATCCTGCGCGCCGGACTCGGCATGGTCGACGGCATTCTGAACCTGATTCCCAACGCGAAGGTCGGTCATATCGGCCTGTACCGCGATCCGGATACGCTGAACCCGGTCGAGTATTACTGCAAGCTGCCGGAGGACGCGGAGCACCGCGAGCTGATCGTGCTGGACCCGATGCTCGCCACCGGCGGCAGCGCGAGCGCAGCCATCGGCTTTATCAAGCAGCGCGGCTGCCACAACATCCGCCTGGTCAATCTGATCGCCGCGCCGGAAGGCATCGCGCGCCTGCAGAAGGACCACCCGGACGTAGACATCTACGTCGCCGCGCTGGATGATCACCTGAACGAGCACGGCTATATCGTGCCCGGCCTGGGCGACGCCGGCGACCGGCTGTTCGGCACCAAGTAAGGGGGGCCATATGAAGGCGCAACCCGCTGTCCGGCGGGAAACCGCGCGCATCGCTGCGGGCACGGGCATCCTGACCATCCTGATGGTCGCCGTTTTCCTGATCATCGGCCGGTTTGACTGGACGGTGCTGACCGGCGCGCTGTTGGGCTATCTCACCGCGGTGGGGAATTTTTACCTGATGGCGCTGACCGTGCAGAAGGCCGCGGATGACATGCAGCCGCTGCCGCAGGCCGACGAGCCGGACGGGGATGAGACGCCGGACGAAGCGGACGCCCCGCTCAGCGACGGCGCGAAGCAGGGCAAGCAGCGCATGCAGCTCAGTTATGCTTTGCGGATGCTCAGCGTCGGCGTCATCGCCATCCTGGGCGTCACGCTGCCGTGCTTTCACCCGGTCGCGACGCTGCTGCCGCTGCTGTTCCCCCGCATCGTCATCGCGCTGATCGGTCTGATTCCCTCGCAACAACAACATTGAGGTGTATACTGCATATGAAGGCAAAGGATACACGCTTCCGCCTGGTCGACGCGCTGTATATCGCCATGATGATCCTGCCGCTCGCGGCGTGCATGGTGCTCAAGGTACTGACCACGCCGCAGGGCGAGGGCATTACGATCAGCGGCGCGCTGATTTACCTGACGATCCCCATGCCGCTGATGGACCTGACGATCACCGCCTCTCAGATCAATTCCTGGGGCGTCATGATCTCCATCCTCGGGCTTTGCCTGTACCTAACGCATGGGCTGACCGTGCGCCCCGGGTCCAAACGCCAGCTCGTCGCGGAGTGGATCGTCGAAAAAGTCAACGGGCTTGTTCAGGACAATATGGGCGAGCGCTTCATGGCGTTCGCGCCGTTCGTGGCCGCAATCATGGCGCTGTCGGCTTTTTCCAGCCTGTCCAGCCTGCTGGGGCTGTTCCCGCCGACGTCCGATATGAACGTGGTCGCGGGCTGGGCCATCCTGGTGTTCATCCTGATCACGCACTACAAGCTCAAGGGCGGCGTGTGGCTCTATGTCAAGGGCTTCTTTGAACCGGTGCCTGTCTTCGCGCCATTCAACATCATCGGCGAGATCGCGACACCTGTGTCCATGTCGTTCAGGCACTACGGCAACGTGCTGTCCGGCGTCGTCATTTCCACGCTGGTCGCCTACGCGCTGAGGAGCCTGTCACAGATGCTGTTCTCTTTTCTTGGCAACTTCACCATCCTGCAAATCGGTCTGCCGGCCGTCCTGTCCATCTATTTCGATATTTTCAGCGGCCTGATGCAGGCGTTCATCTTCGCGATGCTGACCATGCTCTACATCGCGACCGGCTTCCCGGAAGAGGAATACGAACGGCGCAAAGCAAAGAAACAATCTTTGCATGCTGCATAAATCACACTGCACGAAGCTTTGAGGAGGTTTCAACATGCTTGAACTTGCAATCGGTATCATCCTGGCTGGCTGCGGCAT
>CAMNEH010000142.1 GCA_946536315.1 uncultured Clostridia bacterium | reverse complement strand
GAGCGCCACCTTGCCAAGGTGGAGGTCGCGAGTCCGAGCCTCGTCTACCGCTCCATTTTTTCTGTCCGGCGCCATAGCCAAGTGGTAAGGCGAAGGTCTGCAAAACCTTTATGCCCCGGTCCGAATCCGGGTGGCGCCTCCAGAAATCAGCCTCCGACGGCGTTCGGAGGTTTTTTTATTGCATTAATGCGAAAAATCGACAGATCATTCTTGATTGAGACGGCAAAGATGCGTATAATAGGCGTGTTCGGATGGCCGCCAGCGTTCCGGCGGCGCGGACGAAAGGATATTACGTGAGGAGGAACCAAGATGAAGAAGCTGTTTGCCGGGCTGCTAGCAGCCCTGATGCTCATGACCTGTGTGTCGGCGATGGCCGAGGCCCCGCTGAAGATCGCCGTGATCGGCCCGTTCACCGGCGGCGCGGACATTTACGGCAAGGCGTGCAAATGGGGCGCCGAGGTCGCGCGCGATGAAATCAACGCGCTGGGCGGCCTGCAGATCGAACTGATCGAGCTGGATGACGTTCACGACCCGGAGACCTCCATCAACGCGTACTTTACCGCCATCGATCAGGGCGCGCAGATGATCGACGGCACCACCACGACCGGCCCCTGCCTGGCGGTGAGCGCGCAGGCATTTGAGGACCGCATGTTCATGCTGACTCCCTCCGCCTCCAATGACGGCGTGGTCGCTGATAAGGACAACATGTATCAGGTCTGTTTCCAGGATCCTCAGATGGGCGTGATTCCCGCGGACATGATCAAGGAAAACGGCATGGGCACCAAGATCGCCGTGATCTACAACATTTCTGACGACTATTCCACCACCATCGCCCAGTCCTTTAAGGCGGAAGCCGGTAAGATCGGCCTGGAGATCGTGTCCGAGACCACCTTCATTGAGGGAGACGCGGACTATTCCACCCAGGTGCTCAAGGCCAAGGAAGCCGGCGCGGACCTGGTGTTCCTGCCCATCTACTACGGCCCCGCTTCCCTGATCCTGCGCGCGGCGAAGGACATCGACTATGCGCCCGTGTTCTTCGGCGTGGACGGCATGGATGGCATCCTGACCCTTGAAAACTTCGACACCTCCCTGGCTGAGGGCGTCATCCTGCTGACCCCCTTCTCCGCCTATGACACGGACGAGGAAGTTGTGAGCTTCGTGAACAAGTATACCGCCATTTCCGAGAACGGCGTGCTCCCCAACCAGTTCGCGGCCGACTCCTACGACGCCATTTACGCGCTGTATCAGGCTAGCGTGAACGCGGGCATCACCGGCGAAACGACCTACCAGGACGCCTGCGAGCTGCTGATCGCGCAGTTCTCCGAAATGGAATTCTCCGGCCTGACCGGCACGATGCGCTGGGATGAAACCGGCGCCGTCAACAAGCTGCCTACCGCGTATGTGATCAAGGACGGCGGCTACGTGCCCTTCGCCGAGTAACCCCTGCCGTTCCGCCGCGGGCGGGAAAATATGTGAATCACCGACATCCGGCGGCGCTATGCCGTCGGATGCTGGTTGCTTTTGGAACAAGGAGTGGTTGAGAACATGGTTGCGTTCCTGCGATATCTGATCAATGGGATCAGCCTGGGCAGCGTGTACGCCATCATCGCGCTGGGATACTCGATGGTGTACGGCATCGCGAAGATGCTGAACTTCGCCCATGGCGACATCATCATGATCGGCGCGTACATCGTCTACTGCGTGATGGTTTACTTGACCATGCCGCCGCTGATCGCCGTCCTATGTGCTGTCGTCGTCTGCACGATACTGGGCATCGTCATCGAGCGCCTCGCCTATAAGCCGCTCAGGCAGTCCGCCTCCCTCGCGGTGCTGATCACCGCGATCGGCGTCAGCTATTTCCTGCAGAACGCGGCCATGCTGATCTGGGGGTCCAACCCCAAGGTGTTTTCCAGCGTTTTCGCGCTTGGCAGCCTGCGGCTGCTGAACGGCGAGCTGGTCATTTCCAGCGAGACGCTGCTGACCATCGGGGCGAACATCGTGATTATGGTGGCGCTGACGCTGTTCACCGGCAAGACCAAGATGGGCAAGGCCATGCGTGCTGTGTCCGAGGACAAGGGCGCTGCGGAGCTGATGGGCATCAACGTGAACCGCACCATATCCATGACCTTCGCCATCGGATCCGCACTGGCGGCCATCGCCGGGGCGCTGCTATGTTCCACCACCAACCCCAACCTGGTGCCTACCACCGGCTCCATGCCCGGCATCAAGGCGTTCACTGCGGCGGTTTTTGGCGGCATCGGCTCCATCCCCGGCGCGCTGATTGGCGGATTGCTGTTAGGCGTGATCGAGATTCTGGGCAAAGCCTATATCTCCACCGAGCTGAGTGACGCGCTGGTCTTTGCCGTGCTGATCATTGTGCTCTTGTTCAAGCCCGCCGGACTGCTGGGCAAGCCGATGCGGGAGAAAGTGTGAGGTGCACGCCATGAAACTGAAACGCTCCACTGTCGACGCCCTCACGTCCTATGGCATCGTCATCGCCGCCTTCGTCATCGCCCAGCTGCTGATCAGCAGCGGCAGCATGTCGCGCGCGCTCCAGGGGCAAATGATCCCCATCTGCGTGTACATCGTCATGGCGGTCTCCCTGAACCTGGTCGTGGGCATTTCCGGCGAGCTGAGCCTGGGCCACGCCGGATTCATGAGCGTCGGCGCGTTCACCGGCGCGATCGTCTCCACCTGGCTGCTCGGCGCGTTCAACATGGAAAACACCACCCTGCGGCTGCTGTTCGCTATCATCGCGGGCGGCCTGGTCGCCGCCGTCGCCGGGGTGCTGATCGGCATTCCCGTGCTGCGGCTCAGGGGCGACTACCTGGCCATCGTGACCCTCGCCTTTGGCGAAATCATCCGCAGCGTAGTCAACTGCCTGTATTTTTCCCTGGACGCTGGCCGGCTGTACGTTTCCTTCAACAGCCCCGACATCCCGGGCAAGATGATCGTCAGCGGTCCGGCGGGCACCAAGGCCATCAAAACCATCGCCACCTTTCCGGCGGGCTTCGTGCTGATCCTGTTTACGCTGTTCATCGTCCTGAACCTGATCAACAGCCGCTCCGGGCGGGCGATCAAGGCTTCACGCGACAACCGCATCGCCGCAGAGGCGGTGGGCGTGAACGTGACCAAGTATAAAATGATGGCGTTCGTCATTTCCGCGATGCTCGCGGGCATGGCCGGCGCGCTTTACGGGCTGAACTTTTCCACCTTCACGGCCGCCAAGTTCAAGTTTGACACCTCCATCCTGGTGCTGGTCTTCGTGGTGCTGGGCGGCATCGGCAACATCTGGGGCTCCATCGTCGCCGCCGCGCTGCTCACCGTGCTGCCCGAGCTGCTGCGCGCCTTCTCCGATTACCGCATGCTGGTCTACGCCATCGTGCTGATCCTGGTCATGCTGGCCACCAACAGCCCCGTGCTGCGCGGGCTGTTTGCGCGGCTGGCCAATCTACTGCGCGGAAAGGGCGCAGACGCGCCTGAGAAAGGGGGGATTTCCCGTGTCTGAGCGTCCCAAGCGGCGATCGACCACCAAAATGGTCCCGATGCCTTCCCAGGCCATCATCCCCGAGCGCGACGTCCACGACATTCCCGTCCTGGAGGCCCGCCACCTCGGCATCGAGTTCGGCGGCCTCAAGGCCGTGGACGACTTCAACCTGACCATCGGCAAAACGGAAATCGCCGGCCTGATCGGCCCCAACGGCGCGGGCAAGACCACCGTGTTCAACCTGCTCACCAAGGTGTACGAGCCGACCACCGGCGCGGTGCTGATCAACGGCCGCGACCTGCACGGCCTGAGCATCGTGCAGGCCAGCAAGCTGGGCATCGCCCGGACCTTCCAGAACATCCGCCTCTTCGATAAGATGACGGTGGAGGAGAATGTGCGCATCGGCCTGCACAACCAAATCAAATACGATATGCTCAGCGGCATCCTGCGCCTGCCGCGCTACTGGAAGCAGGAAAAGCGCCAGCACGAGAAGGCCATGGAGCTGCTCGACATCTTCGGCATGCAGGACCTGGCGGACGAGGTGGCGGGCAGCCTGCCCTACGGCGTGCAGCGCCGGCTGGAGATCGTGCGCGCCCTCGCGACCGACCCCAAGCTGCTGCTGCTGGACGAGCCCGCCGCCGGCATGAACCCGCACGAGACGGAAGAGCTGATGGAAAACATCGCGAAGATCCGCGACCGGTTCCAGATCGCCATCCTGCTGATCGAGCACGACATGAGCCTGGTCATGGGCGTATGCGAGGGCATCTGTGTGCTCAACTTCGGCCGCGTCATCGCCAAGGGCACCGCGGACGAGATCCAGGCCAACCCCGTGGTCATCGAAGCCTACCTGGGCAAGAAGAAGGAGGCGGCGACATGAGCGAAGCCACGACACGCGCGCCGTTGCTGGCGGTCAGCGACCTGCACGTTTACTACGGCGCGATCCACGCCATCAAGGGCATTTCCCTGGAGGTGTACGACAACGAGATCGTGACCCTGATCGGCGCCAACGGCGCGGGCAAGTCCACCACGCTGAACACCATCGCGGGCCTGCTGCGCCCCCGCCAGGGCACGGTCACGCTGAACGGCGCGCCCATCCACGGCCTCGGCGCCTCCCGCATCGTCGGCCTGGGCCTGTCCCTGTGCCCGGAGGGGCGGCGCATCTTTCAGCAGATGACCGTCCGGGAAAACCTGGAGATGGGCGCGTACAGCCGCCCCGCCGCGGAGATCCCCGCCTCCATCGAGGAGATGTTCCAGCGCTTCCCGCGCCTGCGCGAGCGTGAAAAGCAGATAGCCGGCACCCTGAGCGGCGGCGAGCAGCAGATGCTCGCGATGGCCCGTGCCCTGATGAGCAAGCCGCGGCTGCTGATGCTGGACGAGCCGTCCATGGGCCTCGCGCCGATCCTGGTGGAGCAGATCTTCTCGATCATCTCCGAGCTGCACGCCTCCGGCGTCACCGTCCTGCTGGTCGAGCAGAACGCCCAGATGGCCCTTCAGGTCGCCGACCGCGCCTACGTGATGGAGACCGGCCTGATCACCATGCAGGGCGACGCCTCCGACCTGCTGCACAACGACGCCGTTCAGAAGGCGTACTTGGGTTCCTGAGTGACTCAGCGCCCGGATCGCCCCCAAAAATATCCGACAGCCGCAGGATTTCCTGCGGCTGTCGTCGTATCCGGCGATGGTTACCGGGGGATGTACATGTACTGGCCCGCACGGATCAGGTTGCGGTTGGTGATCTGCGGATTGCAGGCCATCAGCGCGTCGATGGTGGTGTGGAAGCGCTTCGCCAGCGCGTAGAGCGTGTCGCCGGGCAGGATGTGATATACGGAGAAGCCCTCCTTGGCCGGAAGCTTCTTGTAGCGCGCTCCGCCGGACACCTCGTCCATTTCGTCCATGTTCACTTCATTCTCGCTGATTTCCGCCGCTTTGTTTTCAAACTCGCTCATTTTTATGTCCTCCCGTTACCGCTGTGCGGTATTTTTTTCATTTTCGGAAGCTTTGTTCACTGCTTCCAACTGTTGATACGCACGAAAAATCGCGGTGGCAGCCGGAAGGCAAAAAAACATTCAATGAGTTCGTGAAGCGGAATCCTCCTCGGTCCTTTTCAGCACGGAATCCCATCGTCCGCCGATTCATTCGGCGGATGAGGCCGCAGGCCGAACCGTAGGGGGACGTATCCCGCCGCGCCCTGTGGGCGATGAAGGCGGGAGAAGTCCCAGTGAGCCACAGAGCATAGCTGGCGGCAGCCTGCTATGCGACAATGGCGAACTGAGGAGATGGGATGAGAGTGCTGAAAAGGACATGGCGAGGGGAGTACAGAGGGGGCGGCGGAGCCCGCCGCGTCCTGTGGACGATGA
>CAMNEH010000141.1 GCA_946536315.1 uncultured Clostridia bacterium | reverse complement strand
GCCTGACGGTTTCGCGCCGTCAGGCCATAGTAATACATTTATCAGGATCGTATACCCCAAAACAGAGCTCCAATCGCTCCGCCAATGGCAATGAATAGGATTGGAGAGATTCTTTTGTGCATTATTTCTCGCGGAATATACATCAACCCCAATAGCAAAACGATAACTGCAGCTGTGCGTAAGTCAATTTGCCCGTCGCTTCCAATATGAAAACAGCTATTCAGCATCATATATGCGCCCGCCGCCAGGATGATTCCCGCGATGCAAGGCTTTACAAAGCTGAGCATGGACTGGAAGAGCGGGTGCTTCACCAGCGCTCTGAAGGCGGCCATGACCAGCAGGATAATCACGAATGACGGCATCACCACCGCGAAGGTGGCAACCACCGCGCCTGGAAGGCCAGCCTGTTCCATGCCCACATAGGTCGCCAGGTTGACCATGATCGGGCCGGGCGTGCTTTCGCTGATGGCGATCATACCGGCGAGCGCGTCCTCTGTCAGCCAGCCGTAGGACAGTACGATCTCACGAATCAGCGGTATGGCGCTGTAAGCGCCACCGAAGGCAAAGCAGCCCACGCGTAGAAATCCCAGGAACAGTTCCCACAGGATCATGCGTTTGTGCCTCCCTTCTTATGTGCAGCATACATGATCGCGCCGAAGACGGCGGCAATCAGCATCAGTACAATGGAAGAAATCCGCAGCGACAGCAGGTTGATCACCAGCATTGCAGCACAGGCAACTCCCGCGATGACGCGGGCACGAGGCTTTTTCATCTTCTTCAACATCCCCAGACCGGCGTCGAAAATCAGCACACCGACCGCCAGTTTAATGCCTTTAAAGGCGCTGGTCACAATGGGGATCTCCAGAAGATTATCCAGAAACAGCGCCACCGCCATGATAATGAGCATCGAGGGCAGCACGATGCCCAGCGTCGCTGTTATCGCGCCGGGCATCTTCGCCTGTTTATATCCGACATAGGTTGCGCAGTTGATGGCGATGGGGCCGGGCGTGGACTCCGCCATCACCGTCACGTCCATCATTTCATCGTGCGTGATCCACCGTTTCTGTTCCACACAAGTGTGTTCGATGATCGGAATCATGGCGTAACCACCGCCGAAGGTGAACAGCCCCACCTTCAAAAAGGTCAGGAACAGATCGCCATACAGCCGGGCAGTCCTGCTTCTCATGATGATGCCCCCTGTTCTTATCATTGAGTCGACAGCTTTCCGCTGTCCATGACGTATACTTCATCGGCGAATTGCGCCGCTTCATTCTCGTGGGTCACCAGCAGCACGCCCGCACCTTCGTCCGCCGCCTTGCGCAGAAGGCCGAGCACGGCGAGGGTGTTTTCGTTGTCGAGACCGGCAGTGGGTTCGTCGGCCAGCAGGATGCTCGGTCGCATCAGCATGGCGCGGGCGATGGCCATGCGCCGCAGCTCGCCGCCAGACAGCTCGTTGGGCTTCGCGGTCATCAGCGCTTCGAGACCTACGTCCATAAGCAGCGCCTTCGCCCTGTCCACGGGCGGGTTTTGTCGGTTGTACAGGATGGCGGGAAGCAGCACGTTCTCCAGCACCGTCAGACTCAAAAGCGCCGTGTGCCCCTGCGGGATCAGACCGATCTTTTCATTGCGCAGCCGGGCCAGCGATTTTTCATCCAGCGCATAGAGATCGGTATCGTCCAGGAACACCTTGCCGGAGGTGGGCGTCAGCATACCTGCCAGCATATTCAGCAGCGTGCTCTTGCCGCTTCCGGAACGGCCAGTGATCTCCACCATTTTACCCGATTCCAGCGCAAAGTCAAGGGTCTGCACCGCCGTGAAGTAATTGCTGCTCTTGCTGGCGCGGGGGAAGTCCTTTTTAACACTCTGTGCGGTCAGCTTCATGTCATTCGCCCTCCTTCAAAACCAAACTGGCATCCATTGTATTGACCTTATGCACGGTGATCCACGCGGAAACCACAGTCGCCAGTATCACCGAAATAAGCGCGGCTGCGGCCAACAGTGCGGTCATCGGTACAGGCGGCAACACGAAGCCCGCGCCAAGGCTCTCTCCGATCAGCCTGTTGAATGAAAACAGGATGACTCCCGTCAGCAGTACACCGATTGCGCCGCCCAGCAGATTGACTGTCAGGGCTTCCCTGACCACGATGCCGGACAGTATGCCCCGGCTCGCACCCATCGCCCGAAGCGAGGCGAACTCCCGTTTGCGGGCATTCATCATCAGCGTAAACAGCAATACCGTCATCAGCATGCCCAGCAGCCAGAAGGCGACGATCAATGCCGCTATGGTGCCGGAGATATGGTTCAGACTGTCCGCGATGCCTGAGACCATGTTGGTGGCGGTGGCGACGCTCACACCGTCCACCTTGTCGCGGATAGCATCCGCTACCACTTCACTGTCGTACCCCGGCGCGACACGGATCATCACAGAGGAAACAATCGCATCGGCGTCCAGTTTTTCGTATTTGAACATGCCCTTCTCCCGGCATGCCTGTATCAGCGCCTTGCAGGTATCGAAGTTCATGTAAACCGCGCTGTCCAGCGTGGAGCCGGTAGGCGCGAATTGACCGACGACATTGCATTCGGTATCATAGAAGCGAATCAAATTGTCTGACGCCGCGGAAGCCCAGCTCACGTTGCTGCCGATGATCACGTCCAACAGCCCCAGATTCCCGGATAAGCGGGTATCCTCGATCCAGGGCTGTATGGTGAAGTCAGTGGCCGGATCGAAGGCGATCATTTGCAGCCGCGCCGAGCAGCAGCCCGCCTTCGCTGAGGCCAGGAACAGCTGCGGGGAAGCCGCTTCCACGCCTTCAATGGATCTTATTTCATCCACAACCGAGGCGTCCATGTAGAAGTATCCCGGTTCGGTCTTCAGCAGCACGGTCTGCGCGTCAAACTCATTTTTGGCACTTTCCGGCGTCACCATGATGTCCGCGCCGAGCCTGGATTTCACAGTGTCCAGCCCGTTGCGAACGCCACCGATCATCATGGTCCCGCCGAATACGGCCACAGCCATCAGCGCCGCGAACAGCAGCAGCGCCGCCGTCCTTCCGGCGTAGCCCTTCAAATTGCGCCAGGGCAGGTTTTTGAGCGTCAGCATTACCATTACCTCCTATACCGTCAACAACATTTGACTATTCATGGACTGTGTTGCCTTTTTCACAGCGTAAATCGTGCTTGCACACCCGATCAATATGGACAGGGCAATAACACAAATCATGAATGTCGTGTTCACGCCAAGCCACAGCGCCGCGAAGAGCACGCCAATAAAGCCGCCAGACGCATAGATCGCAACTGCCTCCAGCAGCATGACGCGATTGACAATGCCCCTTGAAGCACCTATGGCGTGCCAGACGAACAGCTCCTTTCGTCGCTCCCGCATCATCATGGACTGGGCGATGGCCAGCGCAAGCAGCAACACAATCCACGCAGCGCCCGTAATGACAGCGACCAGCCGGATTTGCCCGCGAATCCCCGCGGCGGTGTCCGTTAGCGTCGCCTCGCTGCGCACGGCCTTTGTCTTGCGCACATAGGTATTCAACCAGTGGGTCACGCTGTCGATGTCGGCGGTGCTTTTAATGCGAATCAATGTGGCGGAATAGTCTGTCCGGGGATCAATACCCGCGTACTTCTCCGCACCGGAGGCTTCGATCATGTCGCTCAACGTAGACAGATTCACGAATACGGCCTGGTCCAACCCGGAGCCCGTTTTATCCAGCCGGGCGGCTGTCGGCCACGCCTGTCCAAACAGCTTAACACAGCCATCTGCGTTTGCATTGACCTTGCAGCCCGCCCAGACCGCGCCGTCCGGGAGGCTGGCTTCCCGATTGCCGACGATCCAGGGCCTGATCACAAAATCCGTCTCTGGGTCGAAGCCGACGATCCAAACGGGCGCTTCCCCGGTATCGTCCCTGATGTAGAGCTGATGTGAAACCGCCTCGATGCCATCGCAGTCTGCCATCCTCTCAAGCGTGGATCGCGGTTTCCACACCTCCACCGGCGTACCCTGCATCAGCAGCGAATCGGCGGAGATCTTACTCATGGCCGCGCCTGGGTAAACCAGTATGTCCGCGCCCAGCCGCGCGTTCGACAGCGAAAGCGCCAACTGCATATTGCGCATGAGCGTCAGCCCGCCATAGGCGCAGGCGGCCTGGGCCAGTACGAGCAGCAGCAGTATGACGGTGCGCACAGGGTGAGCGCGCATATTCCTGAACGGGATCACGTTCATTGATAATGCCTTCATTGTGCCGCCGCTCCTTCGTCTGCTGTGTCGAGATCGACCCACAGGGCGGGACGGACGCCGAACAGGTAGTCGATGTCCGTACTGCCGCCGTTGGGATAGGGCTTGCCCTGCTGATCGACAAACTGCGCGATGTATTCATACATACCGGGCGAGCGCAGCCACCACGAGCAAAGCCCATCCTCATCGGTTTGCAGACCGTTTGCCACAGCGTAATCCGAAGCCATCGCCCTGCCGATCGTATCCTGGTCATAATCATTGTTCAGGTAGATCACGGCGTCCGATTCGCTCAGTAGAAACACACGGTCTTCCGTATCCTTTCCACCCGGGGTGCCGACTGTGGAATGATCGTCGTTGCGATTGACGACTGAAGCAACGGCTTCCCGCTCACGCTCCGAAAAAGCGCTGTCAAAGAACTCGCCGCCCAGCCACGCCCGGAGGGAGCAGGTCTCCCAGGTCACAGGCGCGAAGGATTCCGCGTTGTACGCCTTTCCCGCGAGGCAGGCGGAGGACAGCAGGAGAAGCTTGCCGTCAACCTTATCCAGCACGATCCAGTCAATCGGTTCCGGGCCATTGCCTGGATTATTGTCCTGTTCATAACGCCCGAATGTGACTGTGTCTCCCTTTTCCGCCGCGCGGCATGGCAGCAGAACATCCTGCTCGATCAGGCGCTCCGCCTGTGACGCAGCGTCCCGATAATTGCCCAGCTGTGCGAAAAGCGCGTATGCGCCTCCTGTGTCGCCCGCATCGGCGAGCCTCATAGCCTGCTCATACATGGCTCGCTTTTGAGCTACCGAGCGAATCAACACACCCATAACACATGCAGTGATACCTATCAATACTACAACAGCAATGACGACGGTTCTTTTCTTCACGACGTTCACCCCTCCTGTTGTTTCTGACGCAACGCCTGCATCCCGCTAATCCCGCCTGAAACCGCGATCATGACTGCCATGATTCTGACAAAGGGCTGCATGACTGTGTAACAGCGCATCGTCCGCATCATGCACATGGGCATGAGGATCCCCGGCAGCAAGAAGGCACGGACAGAGGCGGTCAGAGCCGCGGCATTAAAAATAGTCCTGGCTGTCCTGTTTTGCAGAAAGGCTGCCAGGGCAGAAAACAGAGCGATACATCCCCCGCTCAGGGCCACAGAAATCTGGACATCATGGCAGTGCATAAAGGTCCCGTCATCCTTGATCCCGCAGGCCGAAAATACCGTCATTACGCCAATGGTAAGCAGCAGGCCGGCCAGGGCCGGGACCAGTGACAAAAGTACATTTTTATCCTTCATAATCAAACTCTCCTTTTCCTGTTATTCATAGACATCCCGTAACCTTTCCAGTTATTCTTCCTGCCAGGCTGCATAAATGGAAGGCGACATAAACGGAAGGCTGCATAAAAAAAAGTCATGGGATTAGTTCCTACTAACCTCATGACTTATGGTACACAGAAGACCTATCCTCTGTCTAAACTAAATCTAAACTTTTTCTAAACTGATGGTTTTTCCGCAAATTTATAACCGGCTCCCCATACCGTCAGGATATATTCAGGCTTTTGGGGATTCTTTTCAATCTTCTCCCGGATCCGGTTGACGTGGACCGTCACTGTGGCCGTGTCCCCCGCTGCCTCCAGGCCCCAGATCCGTTCAAAGAGGGTATCCTT
>CAMNEH010000140.1 GCA_946536315.1 uncultured Clostridia bacterium | reverse complement strand
TATCCAGCCCGTCTGAATGGTCATAGTGTGCATGCGACAACACACCAATATCCACACTTTCAAGGTCGATATTCAGGCAGTCCGCATTCTGGGCAAACAGACCGCTGGCTCCCGTATCCAGCAGGATCCGCATGTCATCTGCGTCGATCATGATGCTGAGTCCCCATTCGCCGACCAGCGACCCTTCGGCTACGTTATCGATCAGCACCTTCATTTCAAGCCTTTGAATCATAGTGTCTCCTGCCATCTGACGACGGCTCCTTTCGATCATGTCAACGCGTCCAACGGTCCGAAATGCCCATACCGGCGAAAGCCCGGGGCATCATTCAGAAGACAGTGGGCAGTTATATTTCCACCCACTGTCGTTGCCACAACGGTTACAGCTTCTCCAGCATATCTGCGATGCCGTCCAGCCAGGGCGCGTCCAGCGATTCCACATTGCCTCTGTCACAGGCAGCCGCTATGACGGGATCGATGGGCAGGCGGGCAATATCTGTAATATTGGACGATTCGGCGATCTCCTCCAGATGGCTCTCCCCGAAGATGTGGTGTTCCTTTCCACAGGCATCGCACTTGAAATAGCTCATGTTTTCGACGATTCCCAATACCGGAACATCCATCATCCTTGCCATGTTTGCAGCCTTTTCCACAATCATGCCCACGAGCTCCTGGGGAGAGGTCACGATCAGTATGCCGTCCAGCGGCAGGGACTGGAACACCGTCAGCGGCACGTCCCCGGTTCCCGGAGGCATGTCCACGAACATGAAATCCACATCGCCCCATTTGACATCCGACCAGAACTGTTTGACAGTACCAGCCAGGATCGGGCCGCGCCATACCACAGGGTCGGTCTCATTGGGCAGCAGCAGGTTCAGGGACACCAGTTCGATGCCGGTATCGCTTACGGCGGGAATGATGCCTTCCTCGTCGGCGACCAGCTGAGCGTGGACGCCGAATGCTTTTGGAATCGATGGTCCTGTGATATCCGCATCCAGAATTGCCACGGAATGACCGCGGCGGCGCATCAGCGCGCTTATCAGGGAGGTCACCAGGGATTTGCCCACACCGCCCTTGCCGCTGACGACTCCGATAACCTTTTTCACATGGCTGTTCGCATTGGCAGGCGCGGAGAAAACCGGCTTCTCACCAGTTCGGCTGGGACAGTTCTCGCCGCAATTGCTGCAATCGTGATTACAATTCTCGCTCATCTTGGACGCCTCCTCAGTTTCCCAGGCAGTGATGCTCTGCGCAGTGGTCATGGCCGCAGTCGCCGCTGGGCTCGGACCCTCCGCCATGGTGCTCATGGTGATCGCAACGGGCATCGGGATCATAGTCAAGCGTTCCGGCAGCAAGCGCTTTTGCTGCTTCATCTGCCGATCCCTGTACACCGGCGTACAGTTTGATTCCGGCCTCCGCAAGTGCCATTTGAGCGCCCATGCCGATGCCACCGCAGATCAGCGCATCGACTTCTGCCTGCTTCAGGAAGCCTGCCAGCAGGCCGTGGCCACTACCGTTGGAGTCTACAATCTGGGTATTCACGATAGCGCCGTTTTCCACATCGTACAGTTTGAACTGTTCCGTGTGACCGAAGTGCTGGAAAATTAACCCGTTCTCGTAGGTTACTGCGATTCTCATGCTGTTATCCCCTTTCATCATTACGTTATCCGCTCCCTGACCGGCAAGTTGGTAACTGCCGCCGCCGATGCGCAGTGTCTTTCCGTCCACAAGCGCTTCCGCAAGCTTGGAGCGGGCACTCTCGTAGATATTGGTCACGGTAGTGCGGGCCACGCCCATGCGCAGCGCGCACTGTTCCTGCGTTAGCTTCTCCCGGTCGATCAGCCGGATGGCTTCATATTCATCGAGGCTCATAGAGATAACCTCGGCCTGCTCCTCCCCCTGCGGCGCAAATGCCCAGTAATCCGGATAGCAATGGATACGTCGGCATCTCGGTGTTCTGGCCATAGAATTCTCCTTTCCTGACATATGACAATAATATGATATCACCATGGATGACATATGTCAAGAATATTAGGCTTCTATTTACTTTTAAATTTATTGTGAACAATACCTCCGATGCAGTTGACAGCCATCCTGTGCCGACATAAAATGGCTGGCAGGAGGCGAGAGCATGTTCTGCGCACGTCAAAGGCGCCTGGCCTGGGTGTTCATGCTGGTTCTGGCATTGGAACTTGCATTGCTTTGCTGTGCCTCCATACACTTGACGGATCATGTCTGCAACGATCATCGGAATTGCGCCATCTGTGCTTTCGTGCGAACCGGATTGCGCCGCGTTGTTGTTGCCGCTATTGTAGCGTTTGCACTGCTGGTCGTTTCGGCCCTTCGCACAGGCGTAAGCCTTTCCCCTGGTTTTCTCATCGCGGACTCTCCTGTTATCCGCAGGGTACGATTAAACGATTGAATCCCTCCCGGGTATCTATACCGTTCGCCAAATAGGTGATGCGGTTCCTTTTTGTCGACTATTTCGGGAGGATATCATGATAACAACTAAAGATTTGTGCATGCGCTTTCCTGATGGCTCCGCCATACGGTACAACGACCTATGCTTTGAAAATGGACAGTCCTATGCGCTGCTTGGCGCGTCAGGCTGCGGCAAGTCAACATTTCTGAATCTTTTGGCCGGCGTGCTGACGCCTGATTCTGGCACGGTGGAAATCGACGGACAGAACGCCTGCACATGGAGCCAACGACAGAAGGACGACTATCGCATCCGAAACATAGGATACATTTTTCAGGATTTCAAGCTGCTGGAGGACATGACCGTTGCCGATAACATCAACCTGCTGCGCTTGGAAGGTGTGGATACTTCAGGCATCGACGGGCTGCTAGAGCGCCTGGGCATACTGCGCCTGAAGAAACGTCGTGTGCGCCGCCTGTCCGGCGGTGAGAAGCAGCGCGTGGCAATAGCCAGAGCGCTCATCAAAAAACCCACCCTGATCCTGGCCGACGAACCCACCGGCAATCTGAACTATGAGACTGGCGAAGCTGTTGTCGCCCAGTTGATCGAAAACGCCGGCAGCGGCACGCTGATCGCTGTCACACACGATGACCGCCTGGCTCCCCGCTTTGACCATATCCTTGACATGAACGAAATCGCCCACTTCGAAGCCGGGAAGGAGGCGAGCGAACGTGCTTAAATTCGCCTTGAAGCACATGGCCACCCGCCGCGCCAAACTGATCATGACGGCGCTGTCTGTAGTTATCACCGCCAGCGTTGCGCTGCTGGCATACAACATATCCACCCAGGTTTCCGAGGGCATCGTGAATACAGCTGCTAAATATGATATCATCATCGGTCCCTCCGGAAGCGCGACTCAGCTGGCAATGAACACCATGTTCTTTACGGATAAACCGTTGGGAACCATTCCTTATTCGCTGGTGGAGGAATTGCAGAACAGCGGGCTTGTAAACGACGCGATTCCCTTCTCCATGGGTGACAGCTATAACGCTGCGCCGATCGTAGGTACAGACGCCAAACTGCTGGAAGGTAAAGCACTCAGCTCAGGTGAGATGTTCTCCGAACCGCTGGAGGCTGTGGTTGGCTACGCTGTAGCCCGGCAGTATGGCCTGAAGCCAGGAAATGAAATCGTCACTTCTCATGGGCTTAATCAGGGCGGCGCGGCCCACGCAGAACATCCACTGACTGTAAAAGGCATCCTGAAGCGTACCGATACTGCCTATGATAACGCCGTATTTACGCCTGTCTCCACCATCTGGGTGCTTCACGATCATGAGGATGAGCATGAAGAAGGCGATACTCATGAGCATGAAGAAGAGGAAGATCATGAAGAGCACGTGGAGCACGACCACGCCCACGAAGGGCAGATATGTGCAGTGCTGGTGCGCTCAACGGGCTTCAACGCATATTCTCAGCTTATGAACATCTACTCTGGTAAATCAGAATACCTGATCATCAACCCGAATACCGTGCTGCGTGAAGTGCTGGATAATGTGGATCTGAGCCGAAAAATCGTATACCTGTTGTGCGTGGTGATCCTGGTGATGAACTTGTTCGTGGTATCGGTGATCGCGCTGCTGAGCCTGTACGACGCCCGCAAGGAGATTGCACTGATGCGTCTGATCGGCATCAGTATGGGCAGTATCAACCGCCTGTACCTGATCCAGAATACCCTGACGGGACTGGTTGCAATGGTGCTATCCCTGAGCTTTTCTCATCTGTGCCTTATGTTGATACGTGATTTCGTGGCGAGCATGGGAATCGTGTTGAATGCCGCACATATCTATCCGATGGAATGGGCCATACTTCTTGTTGTGTTTCTGTTGAGCGTATTACCAACTGTTATTGCCACACAACGCATGGCGGGAAAGGACGGGATGAGCCAGTTATGAAAAAGCATCTTCTGATGGTCACTCTGCTCGCGATTGCCGTCATGTGCCTGTCGGGCTGTGGGAACAGTATGAAAACAGCCACTGCACAGAAGCTGAGTTTCGCGGAATCCGTCAGCATTGATTCCATCAAAGCCCTGGACGGGAAACCCGTCACCATCACAGGCTATATGGCGACACTGTCTCCGCTCAATGGCGACTACATCTATCTGATGAACCTGCCCTACCAAAGTTGCCCTTTCTGCGTTCCCAATACCCAGCAGCTCGCTAACACGATGGCTGTATACGCCGCTAAGGGAACAAAGTTTGACTACACAGACCGCCCTGTGAAGATCACGGGGCGCATGGAACTGGGGGACTTCACTGACGAATACGGCTATACCTACAATTATCGCATCGCAGACGCGGGCTATGAGGTCGTAGACCTCTCGCAAGTATCGTCTGACTATGCCATGTACCAGTCCCTGGCTGAAGACGGAGTTATCGCCGATGTCAACAGCATGTTCGACTACCTGCTGTTTGTATGCCAATGGACGGAGTATCAGGGAAGCGGCGTCGACGGAAACGGCCAACAGATCACCTATTATCTGTATCCCGGTGACGTTGAAAACGTCCTGGTAGATGACGGCGACTACGGATATGCTGCCCAGGCCAATGAGGATTATTTCCCCGGGCTGATCAGCAGAGTAAAAAACGTGGGCGGTGATAGTCTGACTGAATTGACCGAAATCATCGATGATGCTCAGGATCTGGAACAGGACGCTCGCAATGAGCTTGGCGAACAACGCTATAGCTATGACGAGGCTGCTGACAAATACATCCTCGACAATAGTGACGAGTTATACAACAGGTTCTACGAAATCTATGGTCGCTTTTCCCAGTGGCTGACAAAATATGAGCTTTAGTCTGAAAAGCAATACTTGGCTCAAAGAGTTCGTTCCTGAGTCAACGCAAGAGTGAGCAAACCGGCAGTAACGTTTTACGCGTTGCTGCCGGTTCTATATCTTTTCATATCTCTCGTATAACAACAGCAGGAAGCTGTGAATACAGCGTCATCAGATAGATCAGTATCAGTTTTATTCAGCCGGACGTTCCTCGGGCTTACAACTCAATCCTATTACAGCAGGAAGAATGGTATATCCAAGCGAGTGGTATCATTGTTAGTATCTATGATTCAGATAGAAAAGTAATCGACGAATACATAAAATGAAAGGCATACAGCATCGTCTGTTCCTATGTTATTTTATCCGTTATTTGGTTATCGTTTTATTCGACCCTTTAGCCCGATGCCAAAATGAGCAATAAACCGTGATTGTCGTCTTTCAGAATACCCAATCTGCCCGCTCGGCGGAGGCCAAAATGTCTGACCAAAACCGGTTCTGTCTCGGGGACCGGACATCATGTAACTCTATCAAACAATATCCGTTGCAATCCGGTTGCATCCGAAATGTCCACTATCCGTTAAAATCGGGTAATTTTGTGCAAAGAGTACAAAAAAAGCCGGACAAGAAAGGACTTTCTTGCCCGGTTTTTGGTCGAGGTGACAGGATTTGAACCTGCGACCTTTTGGTCCCGAACCAAAC
>CAMNEH010000139.1 GCA_946536315.1 uncultured Clostridia bacterium | reverse complement strand
ACCCGCTACGGCTTCGAGCTGCTCAAGGACTTCGGCTATTATAACGCCGCGTGGATCTATCAGCTCGGCTCCGAGTTCATCGCCGAAGAGGGCGGCTCCCCCGCGCTGACCGACGGCACGATGCTCAAGGTGCTCTCCGACTGGCGCCGCTGGGTCGACGAGGGCTGGTGCCGCCCGTTCGACGCCAGCAGCCAGGCCGACGGCGCGCTGCAGGAATTCAAGGCCGGCCGCCTCGCTTCGTACGTCAACAGCTGCTCCGCCATGGCCGGTATCATCCAGAACGCGGCGGAAAGCGGCATCGAGCTGGGTGTCGCGATGTTCCCGACCTATGATAAGGATCATCACGTCGCTGAAATCGGCGGCGGCAACATCGCCATCCTCAGCGAGGGCAAGAGCGATGAGAAGATCAAGGCGTCCTGGGAATTCATCAAATTCGTGATGAGCGACAGCGAGCAGTACTACAACTCCATCAACACCGGCTACTGCCCCTGCACCCTGAGCGTGGCCAACGACCCCGAGATGGCCGCCTTCTGGGCTGAGAATCCCTTCTACAAGGTCCCGTTCGATCAGTTGATGAACGCCGGCCGCGGCCAGGAGCTGCCCGCGCTGGAAACCTCTCAGGACTTCATCCAGCTGTGCGAGGATACCGCCGGCCGCCTGATCCAGGCGCAGGAAACCACCCCTGAAGAAGAAGTGCAGCGCCTGATCGACGGCGCCGCCAACATCGTCTGGAATCCGTAACACTCCCACAGTCTCACCGGCATGTTTTTCATGCCGGTGAGGCTTCTTTATTTTCACTGAAAAGGGGCTGGAAGCATGGCGGAAATCGTATTCGAACACGTAGGAAAATCCTTTGGTGACACCAAAGTCATCGAAAACCTGGACCTGACCATTGAGGACGGCAAGTTCACCGTGCTGGTCGGTTCCTCCGGCTGCGGAAAGACCACGCTGCTGCGCATGATTGCGGGCATCGGCCCCGCGACCTACGGCCGGATCCTGATGGACGGCAAGGACATCACCCATCAGCCGCCGGAAAAGCGCGATATCGCCATGGTTTTCCAGAACTACGCCATTTACCCGACCATGAGCGTCCGCGAGAACATCGAGTTCGGGCTCAAGAACAAAAAAGTGCCGAAGCCCGAGCGCGACCGGCGCATCGCCGAGTATGCCGAAATCGTCGGCATGACGCCGTACCTGGACCGCAAGCCGTCCGACCTGTCCGGCGGCCAGCGCCAGCGCATCGCGCTCGCGCGCGCGATGGTCAAAAAGCCCAGCGTATTCCTGATGGACGAACCGCTCAGCAACCTGGACGCCAAGCTGCGCGCCGCGATGCGCGTGGAGCTGATTGAGCTGCAGCGGCGGTTGGGCACGACCTTCGTCTACGTCACGCACGACCAGATCGAGGCGATGTCCATGGCGGACACCATCGTGCTGATGGAAAAGGGCGAGATTCAGCAGATCGGCTGTCCGGAAGAGATCTACCACGAGCCGGCGAATATTTTCAGCGCGCAGTTCATCGGTACGCCGCCCATGAACATCATGGAGCTGGGCGAAGGCATCCGTTACGGCGTGCGCCCCGAATCCATCGTCATGGAAGCTCAGAAGCTGGACAACATGGCGCTGTACCGCAAGGGTCATATCATTACCCGCGAAATGCTCGGCGCGGAGCTGCAGTTCAAGGTACGTCTGTCGGACGGCGGTACGATCATGGTGCGTTCCCCGCGCGAGGACCTGGCGGAGGACACGGACGTCTGGATCATGGCCAAAGCACGGCACATTCATTTCTTCGGCGCGGACGGCATCCGCCTGGGCCACGGCGGACCGCAGGGCCTCCTGGATAAGCTGGGAGGGCTGAACGAATGACAAACGTTGCCGATATTGAGAAGCAGGCGCTGCGCGAGGCGCGGCGCATCAAGCACCGCAGCTGGCTGACCAGCTACCTGATGGTGCTGCCCGCCATGGCCTTCCTGATCGCATTTGTGCTGTATCCCACCGCCGCCATGCTGATCATGAGCCTGTATTACGGGAACGCGAAAAACCCGTTCAAGAGCTGGCGCGGTTTGCAGAATTACAATATGCGCGCCGATTTCTGGGTCGCGCTGCGCAATACCGCAGCGTATACGGGCATGGCGCTGGTGCTGGTGATGATCCTCTCCATCCTGTTCGCCCAGTGGATGTACAAGGCGCGCAAGCTCAACAACGTGGCGCAGACGCTGTTCTTTACCCCGCACCTGGTCGCCGGCGTGTCCGCGGGCTTCATCTGGAGCTGGCTGATGAGCAGCCAACCCTACGGCCTGTTCAACACCGTGCTGCAGCCCATATACCAGATCCTGAACGTGCCCTCCATCCGCTGGCTGGACTCCAGCGACACGGCCATGTTCTCCATCGTACTGATGAACACCTGGAAAAGCGTCGGCTATTACTGTCTGATCATCATGAGCGCCATGAAGAGCATCCCCACAGAGATTTACGAGTCAGCCCGGCTGGACGGCTCCTCGTCCATCAAAACCTTCTTCAAGATCACCATTCCCATGATCAGCCCGCAGCTGTTTTTCCTGCTGATCACCATCACGACCGGCAGCTTCAAGGTGTTCGACTCCGTGCGTATCATGACCAACGGCGGCCCGGGCGACGCCACGCGCGTGCTCAGTATGTATATTTACGATTACGCCTTCCAGCGCAATAATACGCTCGGCTATGCCTGCGCCGCCGGCATCATCATGATGCTGATCATGGTCGCCGTCACCGTGTTCGATTTCGCCTTCGTCGAAAAGAAGGTCCATTATCAGTAAAGGGGGGAGATCGGCTTGCTGTACCGTTCCATTCGCCAAAAAATCCAGCGCGGACAGGCCGGTTCCGTCAAAAAGCTGATCCTCGCCTTCGCGATCATCGGCACGGTGCTGTTCGTACTGTCGTTCATCGGCTGGTATAATTATGTACCGGTCAAGCAGGCGCTGTCGGCGGAGAATGCCGAGCAGCTGCGCGCGCAGCTGTTTACCGGCGTCTATGTGGACCGTTCCTCACTCCCTGCGGCGCTCGCCGGCGTCAGCCCCTTCGGCTTTACCTGCTCGCTGCTGATGCGCGAGCTGCTGATCGCGTCCGCCTGCTTCTTCGCACTGACCATGCTGATCGCGGTCGAAAAGTCGCTCGCCGTCAAGCAGGAAAACGGCAGTCTCTGGGAAACAGTCAAAAATACGGCCATCGAGTACTTTCAGCAGCCCAGGTGGGGCCTGCAGCTGTTCAGCGACGTGATGAAGATCGTCCTGATGCTTGCCTTCGTGTTTCCATTCTACTGGATGATCATCACCGCGTTCAAAACCTACCCCGAATCCCTGAATGTCCCCCCCACGCTCTGGCCCACGCAGTGGACCATGGAAGGCTATGAAAACACCTTCTTCTCCGGAGAGAACATCCTCAACTACTTCAAGAACACGGTTCTGGTCACCGCCGCGGTCATCGCGCTGCAGCTGCTGATCATGGTGCCGGCGGCCTATGCGTTCGCCAAGCGCGAATTTCCGCTGAAGGGGCTGCTGTTCGGCATCGTGCTGGTCGCGTTCATGATCCCGCTGCAGCTGACCTACATTCCCGTCTACCTGCGCATGCAGGACCTGAACCTGATTTACACGCTCTGGCCGCAGATCCTGCCGCTCGGCGCGGATGCGTTCGGCATTTTCATGCTCCGGCAGTCGTTCAAGCAGATCCCCGATGAAATCATCGAGAGCGCCAAGCTGGACAGCGCCGGGGAAGTGCAGATCATGACGCGCATCATGCTGCCGATGTGCAAGAGCGCCATGGTCACCATCGCCATGTTCTCCTTCATCGGCACCTGGAATGCCTACTTCTGGCCGCTGGTCATGACGCGCAGCCGCGACGTCCAGCCCCTGACCATCGTGGTGGAGCACCTGCGCGACGCTGAGCTCGGCGTCCGCTGGAACACCGTGATGGCCGCCAATACGCTGCTGGTGCTGCCCATCCTGCTGGTCTTCATCTTTGCGAGCAAGAAGATCATCGAAGGCTTCGCCTACCGCGGCGTCAAATAACGAGGAACCATGCAGCACACCGTCATCGTAGTCGGCGGAGGCCCCGCCGGCATGGCCGCGGCGCTGACCGCGGCGGAAAGCGGCGCGCGGGTCACATTGCTCGAGCGCCGCCCCACTTTGGGAAAGAAGCTGCTCGCCACCGGCAATGGCCGCTGTAACCTGGCCAACCGGGGCGACCCGGCCTATTTCGGCGACCCGGTCTTCGCGGACCGGGTCTTGTCCGTATGCCCGACCGCGGCGGTGCTTCGCCGGTTAGGGCGCTGGGGTCTGCGCCTGTACACTGATCCCGAGGGCCGCGTATATCCCGCGACACTGCAGGCGTCCACCGTCCTCAGCCTGCTCGCCGCGCGCCTGCGCGAAGCGGGCGTCAGCATCCGCACCGGCACCGATATCACCCGGATCGATCAGGGCCCTCACGATTGGACCGTGACGGACGCGCAGGGCGCATGCCTGCGCGCGGAACGGCTGATCCTGGCCACCGGCGGGCTCGCGGGCGGCGCGTTGGGCAACCGCCGCTCGGATTACGCGCTGTCGGAGCGGCTTGGGCACCGGGTGACTCCGCTCTTTGCCGGGCTTGCGCCGCTGGAGGTGACCCTCGGCCCGCTGAAGCGCCTCAGCGGCCTGCGCCTGCCCGCCAGGGTCAGCCTGTACACCGGCAGCCAGCTCCGCGCCTGCGCCGCCGGAGAGGTCCTGCTGACCGATTACGGGCTGAGCGGCATCTGCGTGATGCAGCTCGCCCGCGACGCGAACGCCCTCCTGGCCGCCGGAAAACCGGCCCAGGTCGCCCTCGACCTCTCCCCTGTCTTTTTTCCGGAGACGCGCGCCTGGCGCCGTCTCCCGCCCGTCCCGGCCGACAGCTATGCGCGGACGCTGACCCTGCTCGTGGACCGCGCGCGGCGCTTCAGTCAGCCGCTCACCGGCCTGGTCCCGGACGCGCTGATCCCGCACTGCCCTGCTGAATCGCCAGAGCGCCTCGCGCGCTTCCTGACCGAGCTGCGCCTGCCGGTCACCGGGGTCCGCCCCATGGCGCAGGCGCAGATCACCTGCGGCGGGATCGACACCGCCCAGGTCGCCCCGGACACATTATCCTCCACCCTCTTCCCCGGGCTCCTGTTTGCCGGGGAAACACTGAACGTGGACGGCGACTGCGGCGGCTACAATCTCCAGTTCGCCTTCGCCACCGGCCTGATCGCCGGCCATGCCGCCGCGTCATAAACGTTCCTCCTCTCAGACAGGCGTCTCCGGCTTTCCTTGTCATACCAGCATTTTGGGCTGACGTTCATGAATTGTCAAAGAAAAATTCCTCCAAATCAAAAAAACACTTGCTTTTTTCCCATAAATGCGCTATAATATCTTTCGTTCCGGAAACGGAACCACCTGCGCCCTTAGCTCAGCTGGATAGAGTGTTTGACTACGAATCAAAAGGCCGAGGGTTCGAATCCCCCAGGGCGCGCCAGAAAGCTTCTCGAAAGAGAAGCTCTTTTGTTTCCATGGGGGATTCGAACGGGCCGGTAGTGAATGACAGTCCTGTGGACTGTCAGAGCCGGCCCAGCTTTTCCGCAGAAAAGGCGAATCCCCCAGGGCGCGTGCTGAAAATCCTGAAACCGTCAAAGGTTTCGGGATTTTTTCTTGTTTTTCTGCAGGTAATAAAGAGCGGTTTTGAACGGTTTCGGATCATTTTTCGGGTGCAATTTGGGGTGCAGAGTTTTAGCGCGCCTCTGGTTCCATACCGGTTCCGTACCGGTTCCTGGTTGGGTCCATGTCACTGTTATTCGCTCTTATTCGCTGTTATTCGCTCTTATTCGCTTTCGTTCGCTCGTATTCGCTAAATGGTATGCAGGTCGGTATGCAGGGGCCAAAAAGACCCGGCTTATCCCGGGCCGTTCTTTTTGGTTCGCCAGTTGATGTACTGGCCGGACGTAATGCGGGC
>CAMNEH010000138.1 GCA_946536315.1 uncultured Clostridia bacterium | reverse complement strand
TATATCGTGGATGAACTTCACCGCAAATTCAAGCAGAAGTTCAGTAAGCATGCGGCGGACCTGGAAGACTTTCTGCATTATGCTCTGCAGGTCATCAAAATTGTGCCAACACCTGAAATAGTGATGCGGGAAGAAGGAAGGATTAGAGACTTGAAAGACCGCCCGATTTTGCGGGCGGCCCGGCAGGCCAATGTGGAACTTCTGCTGACTGGCGATCTGGACTTTCTGGAAGCCGGCATTACTGATCCGCGTATCATTTCTGCATCAGAGTTTATTGCGCTGTAAACTGAATAGTTGAAGCGCAGCATGATTGAAGCAGGCCGTCGTGCCTGCTTCTTTGTTTATGAAGGAGGAATCACCATGAAGTACACCGTTATCACCCTCACCAACGAAGGCAAAACGATCACGCTGTGCACTGAGGAGCAGACCTATCACATCTCCGGGGCTTTCCAGATCAACAGCGCAATGCTCGATGCCTGATGATTCTAACACCAGAAAACCGAAAAAAGCCGATGAATCCGGCAGGGGAGAATTGTAAAAGTCTCCGAATGAGATCAGCGGTCTCCAGGACTGCTGGACAGCGCCGAACCGCCCTCGCCATACAGCGCCGCAACGGGCCGGCCGTCCACGATGAGGGCCTGGAGCACGACCCCGTCGACACAGGCGGCAGGCGTCATTTCGCAAATCTGTGACCATGTACCGGTGGCGCCGGGCAGCGAGATCAGCGCGGGGAAGTCCTGCAAAGGCATATCCGTCGCCGCGTACAGCGCGGCGCAGCAGCCCAACCAGAGCGTGCTCATATCCGCGTCAAGCGTGGCTACGGACACTTGCGTGATCCTGCCGGCGTCCGCGGCATCCGCGCAGGCCACCTTCATCCGGCCGTTGACCCCGAAAGCGCCGGTCAGGACGTTGCCGGTTTCACCGTCCGCCTCGAAACGAAGCGATTCCATGCTGATGAGGGCGCAGATTTCATTAAACCGCTGTGTGAACGTCTCCACGTTCAGGTCCTGGCGTGCCATGGGCGGATAATCGTCCGGCTCCGTCATGATCACCGGGCCGTTGACGGGCGGAAGCTCGCCGGAGTATGCGATGACGCACCGATAGCTGAGGGCGTCCTTTTCAAAAACGATCGACCAGCCGTTTTCTGTCCAGTCCGGCTGCTCCGGACCGCTGAAATCCAGGCTTTCCTGTGAATCCAGGTCGAACAGATGGTCATAGGCAAAGTTGCCGATGTTGCTCAGGCTCCCGTACGACGCCAGGAGCAGGTCCAGGATCTCGTGTGTCGCGACCTTCTCGCTGACAGCATCGACGGTCACCGTGATGACCACCTTTTCGATCTGCGCGTCATCCGTGTCATCCGTCACATATGCGCGCAGGATCGCGTCGTGATAGGGGAACACGTACACGTACCGGCCGTCGGAATAGAAGCATCGGCTGAAGCGGTACGGGCTTGGCGTTTCATCCTCATACAGCGCCTGCAGCGAGCCGGGCAGGAGCCGGCTGAACCGGCTGAAGTACGCGGGCTGCGGGTCGCTGACGATCCCGGCCAGCTGTTTTCTGCCCTCCGCGTCCGTCCGGTAAATGTGCTTCTCGACATTATGCTCACCGGACGCGGCTTCACTGGATGACGTTCCCGCCTCCGCAGGCCTCAGCGTAGCGATGACCTCCGGCGCAAGCGCGATACACGCCTCCCCCTTCACTGTGAACAGCATCAGGATATTGTCCACAAAGCTGATATACTGCTGAAAGGGGATGGTATCCCGCGCGGCCGACAGCGTGACATAATCACGCTCTCCGATGCTGACCACCTCGCCGGTGGACGTATACTTGATCGCATCGCCGCCTACCTGCGCCATTACGCTGCTGATCATTCCGCTGTCCAGCATTTCCTGCGGAGTGATGGAAAAGCCTTCCGGGAAAATCCCAGTGTTGATCTGGAAAAAGCCCTCCCCATACGTCAGGAAAATGCCCTGGCTGTTTTCTTTATACGTCCATTGCTCCGGGTATGTGAGCGAATAGCCGTCAAAGGCGCAGGTTTTCCCCGCCGCCTCCGCGGCTGACGCGCCTGCCGCGCAAAAGCAAATCAGCGCCGCCAGGCAAAGAGCAAGGATCCGCTTTCTCATATTTACGCCACCTCCGTGTCAGTTTGCATTGATCAGGCCGGAAACCGTTCTGTGAGAGCGTTCATACGACTTCATCGATTCGGAACGTGTATACGCAACCGGGGAATGGCATGAACGCCATTCCCCGGACGGATCATATCGGGCGGCTCAGTTCCATGAGCCCAGGCCGGAGGAGACCCAGCACTCGGTGCCGCTCACCTTCAGCTTGAACCAGGCCACGCCGTTGCTGGCATTGGCCACATCCAGGATCGTATACACTTCGCCGTAGTGGACCGTTTCCACATATGCGAATTCCGTGCCCGCGCCGGTGCGGCCGCGGCCGGAGCTGACGGTGATGCGGAAGGAGCGCCCGATCAGGCCGTTGGTGTTGACCTGCTGCGGCCGTTCGCTGACGGCGACATTCTCTGCCTTCATCCAGCCGATGGTGTTGAAGCTGTCCGTCCGGCGCACCTGGATCCAGACAGAGTTGTAGTCATTCTGGTACGCTTCGATATAGTACTGCTCCTCCGGCCGCGCGGTCGTGACACGGCTGCCGTTCACGCCGCTGTAAATGTCCGCCTGATACAGCACCCACAGCTCGCGGTTCACAATATCGCTGCCCAGCAGGAGCGCGTCGCGGTTCAGTTCGTCCTTGGCCGGCTTCACATAGCCGCAGTACACGCAGGTGTTGCCGTTGTACTGATGCCAGTCGAACACATAGCGGGACTGCAGCACGTCTCCGCAGACGCTGCAGGTGTCGACCGCCGCGCGCTTATGCTTCACGACAGAGTGCTGCTCATAGCCGCCGGTCACCGTGGTCGATACCTTGGCGGACGGATGCTTGGGACAGCTGGCGGCCGAAGCCAGCAGCGGGATCAGGCAGATCACAGTCAGCAGCAGAGCGACGACAGCAATTTTCTTCATCGTTGTTTTCCCCTTTCCAGTCTCAGTGTAATACCGTATTGCGCCCGGTCCGGCCGACGCCGCCGGATGGGTCGGGCTTTTCCCTGATTATACCATGCTTCTGTCAAAAATCAACACTGAATTCACGTCACTGTTCACGAGGTGAACAGTGACCGCATGGGGGACTGGCGTCCCCCCTACGGAACCCCCCTACAGCTTTGCCTGTCGGACCTTCGGTCCTCCCGGACGGCAAAGCTGCAAGGTAGATTCCGCTGACGCGGAATCGTCCTCGCGTCGTACATGCCGCCGCTGCGGATTTGGATTAAGGGGGTTCCCCCTTAATGATCCCCTCGCCAAGGCCAGACCGGCATTCCGCCCTTCCGCCTTCGGTCGGTTGAATCGCGCGCGCACCGCGGGCGCAAGCGCCTCGCGCACCGCGCACGAGATGCTTCGCCGATCCGGCGAATGAATCGCCGGACGGTGACGGGCGTTATGCCGCTCAGTCCCCATCCTGCGTCACTCACATCTCGCGTGCTTCCACCTTTGCCCTCCCCGTGAACTGTAACGAATTCAGCCGGATTGCGGCGGCAAAGGGTATGCTTGGCTTGATTTTCTCCGGTGTTTCCTATATAATAGTCCAAAATGATCCTTTGAGCACATCATGAACGGAGGCAACCGCCATGCGAAAATTGACGCCATTGGTGAGGATGATGATCCTGTGCCTGTCCCTTTTGCTGATCATCGGCCCAGCGGGGGCGGAGAGCCTGTTTCCCAGTCCGGACGAGCTGTTCGGCGTGACGATGCCGGACATCCGCTATGCGGTGGGGCGGGAAGCGGATGAAGAGCAGATGAACGATGACAGCCGGACATTCACGTATACCGGCTTCACAGTGCAGGACTACGCCGCGCTGGACGCATATCTGGCGTCGGCCGGGCTTCGCGTGAAGGATCATGCCTTAGCGGACAGCACCCTCGATGTGGTACTGGAAAAAGACGGGGCGGACATCACACTGCGCTACAACTATCCAGAGCGGAAGGCTTCTCTTGTATACGGGGCGGGAACACGGCTGGAGAAAAACGCGCATGCAAAGGGTACAGGCACGGTCCTGCCGGACCTGCGTTACCAGTTCGGCATCGCCATCCCAGACCTGAGCGGCCAGCTTCCCCTGCACCCCAGTGCCCAGACGGTCAAGGAAGGCACACTGGATGTAATCCGCTACCCGGAAGTGTCGCGGGCGGATTATGCCTTGATCAACGAGCATCTGACCGCGCTGAATTATGAGACCCTCGAGTGGCACGCGGACAGTGGCGTGCTGTATGCGACCATTACGGACAGCAAGGGCGCCCTGACCCTGCGCTACGAGCTGCAGGCGCAGCGCTTTTCAATGATCTGCCCGGAGCTGTATTACATCGACAGCAGCCGAAACGCCGTCAAAGCGGCGGACAGCGCCCTGATCCTGCCGGACCTGCAGGAAGCCATGGGCGCGATTCTCCCACGGGTTTCTTCAGCCCTCCTGCGTTATCCCGACAGCAGCGAAAGCGGCGAAGAGAACTACCGTGAGATTTACCAGCACTTCAGCCCGGACGATTACGGCGTTTTCAGCGCGTACCTGCTGGACAAGGGCTGCGCGGTGGGCAACTATTACGTTGACAGCACCGGCGCGCTGGTGATCCCGCTGAGCATCGGCAGTACGCAGTTCACCTTCACCTACGACCAGGTGGGCAGCCGGGCCATCATGGAGTATCCTGTCAGCGCCCAGCTGGAGCCGGTGTTCGCGGCGTCCGCCGCAGCCACCCCCACGCCCCGGCCCACGGCCGTTCCCACAGCCACGCCCAGGGCGACCACCCCGCCCAGGATCTACAGCCAGGACGAGTGCTGGAACCGGGCAAAGAACTACTTCAACAGCCTTGGCTGGAAGAATCCCGCTTCTGTGACGATGCACAGCTACTCTTCTTCCACCAGCGACGGCGGTTATGTGTTCTATATCGACTATTCCGCCATGAACGGCTGGGGCGGCTATAACCGTGAGACATACATGATCAAGGTCAACTGGACCACCGGCCGGATCGAATACGCCTACAGCTTCTGAGGAGGGAAAGCGCATGAAAAGACGGATGCTTGCGGCACTTCTGTGTGTCTGCCTCTTTACAGTCCTGTTCGCCCATGGCGAAGGCCTGCTGCCCACGCTGTCCAATGCATACGGCATCGCCATGCCCTCCCTGACAGAGGCGCTGGGCCGCTATCCCGACAGCGAGGAGACGATGGACGGCGCGGCGGTGGAGTACTGGACAGGTGTCAGCGAAGATGATTTTGTGGGCTTTGGCGTCTACCTGAAAAAAGCCGGAGCCACGCTGCAGGACTACCGGGTGGAGGGGCTCGTGTTGACAGCCACCGTGGCCAGGGGCGGGCATACCTTCGGCTTTGTGTTTGACACGGGCCACGAGACCGCCACTGTCACCTACCAGGCGGGCAGCTATGACGAACGCCTCTTTGCGGTCAAGTCTGTCTGGAATGCCGCGGAAGCGGCGGAAGCAGCCGGGAGGTATACAGAGGCTGCGGAGAAATATGCGTCGCTGATCCGCTATGAAGGCGCATCCGTATGCTATCGCGACAGCGACCAGCGGGAGCTCCGGTGCTACTGCATGGAGGGCGAAGCCAGGAGAGCGGCGCAGGACTGGGAAGGAGCTGTTGCGGCATTTACCAGGGCAGGCCAATACAGCGATGCGGCCACCCAGATCAAAGAAACGGGATACCAGCAGGCAAAAGCCCTGATGGAGGAAGGCGACTATACAGGCGCTCTCCACATTTTTAGCGGAATAACAGGCTATAAAGATGTTGACAGCCTGCTTGTAAATGATCAACATCTTTCAGCAGTAGCAGAAGCAGCAGCAGTCCGCGAAGCGAAGTACAGCGTGGGGAACTATGTGACGTTCGGGCACTATCCGCAGACCAGCGCCGGGAATGACAGCACAGCGATTGAGTGGCTGGTGGTGGCCAGGGACGGAAACAAAGCGCTGCTGCTGAGCCGCTACGGACTGGACGCGCAGCCATACAACAC
>CAMNEH010000137.1 GCA_946536315.1 uncultured Clostridia bacterium | reverse complement strand
AAGGAATGCGGCTACGATATCGTGCCTGAAATCATGATCCCGCTGGTCGGCTCCAAGAAGGAACTGGCTTTCGTGAAGAAGATCGTGGTTGACACCGCGAAGAAGGTCTTTGAAGAGCAGGGTGTCACCCTGGATTACAAGGTCGGCACCATGATCGAGATCCCGCGCGCTGCCATCACTGCCGACGAGATCGCTGAAGAAGCCGAATTCTTCTCCTTCGGCACCAACGACCTGACGCAGATGACCTTTGGCTTCTCCCGCGACGATGCCGGTAAGTTCCTGGGCTCCTACTACGAGAACAAGATCTTCGAGTCCGATCCCTTCGCCCGCCTGGATCAGGATGGCGTAGGCAAGCTCGTAAAGATTGCCGCTGACCTCGGCCGCAAGACCCGCCCCGACATCAAGCTGGGCATCTGCGGTGAGCACGGCGGTGATCCGTCCTCCATCAAGTTCTGCCACAACGTCGGGCTCAACTATGTGTCCTGCTCGCCGTTCCGCGTCCCGATCGCCCGTCTGGCCGCTGCCCATGCCGCGATCGAGGAGAAAATGAGCAAGAAGTAATCTGACCTTGCTCCAAGGGCCCGCCGTTCATCCAATGGACGGCGGGTTTTTTGAGTAAAAATGACGAGTATTACGATTTTTTTTCAAAATTGTTACAAAATTGGTTTGACATTCCAGTCCGTTTTCGTTATAATACCTGTGTCTGAAAATGCCCATTTTTATGGATGATTGTCAGAAGGGAGCGCGTTCAAGTTATGACCGGAGAGAATACAAAGGATGCCTATACCAGGCTCAAGCATATTTTGATCGTTTTGCTGGTCTTCACAGCCATTGCGGCCATTGGCTTCGTTTATGCGCGGAACACGGTTGAACAGCAGTTTGTTCAGCTTCAGGAGCAGCGTCAGAAGCAGAACGAAGAACGGGTCGCCCTTCGTGAGCAGTGGCTGCAGGAGCAGGCGGAAGCCCAGGCTAAGCCTGTGGATGAAAGCTGGCCGCAGCCTGACCCCAACGGCTGGGCGATCGTGGATGTGAGCGATTACGATGTCAAGGCCGGCATGACCGAGGAATTTGAACGGTACAGCCTGGAAACCAACGGTCTGATGCTCGTCAATCGCTGGCACTATCTGCCCACTGACTTCAATGATGACCGGTTTGAAAACGGGGACGAGCTGCTGAGCATCATGTCACAGTCGAATGCGGACGGTTTTTCCATTCAGACGTCCGGCAGATCTGTCAGGATTCAGCGCAACGCATATGAGCATCTGCTGCAGATGCTGCAGGCAGCCAAGGAAAGCGGACTTGAAAATTACATGATCGAGGAAGGATTCCGCAGCAACGCTGAGCAGACCGAATTGTTTCTGAACGAACAGAGCAAGTTTGAAAACCGTTATACAGGCGAGGTGCTGATCGAGAAGGCGCGTGAGAATGTCAATATTCCCGGCACCAGCGAATATCAGACGGGCCTGGCCATCCGTATCCGCCGCTACAAAAATAAGGACGCTGAATTCAACAAGGTCGCTTTCACCGAGTCCGAGCATTTCCAGTGGCTGAAAAACCACTCCTGGGAGTATGGGTACGTGTTCCGCTTCCCGGTCAGCGATTATCCGACGGCGGATACGACTGATAAATCCTGGAAGACGGGAGAATCGAAGCACCTGATGGTGTTCAGGTATGTCGGCGTGGCTGCTGCCGCGGTGATGCACCAGAAAGATTTTTGCCTGGAGGAAATGATCGAGTACATGATCGCCCATCCGCACCTGGCGGTCTATCAGGACGGCGTGCTGAAATACGAGCTTTATCGTATGGCTGATACTGGCGGAAGCGCAGCCGTGAAGGTGCCTGTTGGCGCGGAAGCAGATGCTTCGATTGATAACATGGGCGGTGTGATCGTTTCTCTGTACTATAACTGAAGGGGTTTCAATTAAACTGGCAGCCCGGTTTCGGCCGGGCTGCTTTTATGGAAGGGGACAGATCGTGCAGTTATTTGACAGTCATTGTCATTTGGACGATGAAAGGTTTGATGAAGACCGGGAGAATGTATATCTGGAAATGCAGAAAGCCGGCGTCGCGCGTTTTACCTGCGTGGCCAGCGACCTGAAAACGGCTGAGTCGTCCATGCGCTTTGCCGAAACGCATGAAGGCGGATACGCGACGTGCGGCATTCATCCGCATGAGGCAAAAGACGCCCCGCAGGACTATCTGGACAGGCTGACAGAGCTGTGCAGGGCGAAGCCTTATGTAGCGATTGGCGAGATCGGCCTTGACTATTATTATGACCTTAGTCCGCGCGATGTTCAGAAAAAAGTGCTGAACGAACAGCTGGACCTGGCGTTAATGCTGGATATGCCCTGTATATTCCACATCAGGGACGCTCACGGGGACATGATTGACCTGTTCCGGCAGCGCAGGCTGCTGCCGGCGGGCATCATTCACTGCTTTTCCGGGAGCGCAGAAACGGCGAAAGAATACCTACGCATGGGATTCTATATTTCGTTTGCCGGGCCGCTGACCTTCAAAAAATCTGTCCATTTGCAGGCGGCCTGCCAGGCGGTCCCGCTTGATCGTCTGCTGATCGAAACCGACAGCCCATATCTGTCGCCGGAGCCTGTACGGGGTCGGAGAAACACGCCTGCCAACGTGCAGTATGTGTGCGCGAAAGCGGCCGAGCTGCATCAGATCTCCGCAGAAGAGATGGCGCGCATCACATTTGAAAATGCCATGCACGTCTATCGGCTCACCGCTTGATATCGTAGTTGGTGTTCATCAGGTTCTTGATGGACTGAACATCGTCGATGATGTTGGCGTCGCCGTGGATCGTATGCTTGATGACACTGGACGCAACGGCAAAATTGATCATGTCCATCGGTTTGTAATCATGAATCATGGCATAGATCAGCCCGCTGGCAAAGGCGTCGCCGCCGCCGACCCTGTCGAGAATGTTGAATGTGAAGAGCCGGCTTTCAAACGTATGCTGGTCATACCACATGAACGCTTTCAGGCTGTTTTCTGAACCGGAGTGCGCATAGCGCACGTGCCTGGCGATGCAGCGGATGTTCGGGTATTTTTCGACAAAGCGCTGAAATATTTCATCCTGCTGCTCATAGCTCGGCTGAAGGGGAATGCCGTCCTTATAGTCGCCCCTGGAAGGATCGTCATCGTCACGGTACAGGTGATATGGCTCGATGCCCAGCAGGATATCCACATAGGGCAGGCACTGGGTACAGAAATCCCTCGCCTGTTCCCATGACCACAGCGCTGAACGGAAATTGCCGTCAAAGCTGACCGTCAAGCCCAGTGATTTCGCGCTTTTCAGCATCCTCAGGATCGCTTCGGCGCAGGAAGGGCTGAGCGCCGGCGTGATGCCGCTCAGGTGGAGCCAGTCGAACTCCTTCAGCAAGGGATCAAAATCATATGTGTTAAAATCAAACTCAGAAATGGCAGAATGCTTCCTGTCGTAAATCACCTTGCTCGGACGGATCCCGTACCCTGTTTCCAGATAGTACGTGCCCAAGCGGTGCGTGGGCGTCTGTTCCGGCGTCGTCAGGATGACGGGGGTGCAGTGCACGTCATTTGAGCGCAGCCAGCGGATGGCGCTTTTACCCAGCGAATTGTTGGGCACGACCGAAAAAAACGTGCTGTCCACCTGCAGGTTGGCCAGGGCGAGCGCGATATTGGCCTCGCTGCCTCCATAACTGGCTTCAAACGTATTGGCCATCCGGATCTTGTCATAGTTGGGCGGCGTCAGTCTGAGCATGATTTCGCCCATGGTAATAAAGCGCTTGGTCGCTTTCTGGCCGATCGACAATGGGTTTTGATGCTGCATCATGAATCCCTCCTGAACAGAGTATGAACGGTTATCAGGATTATAACAAATAATCATGCGATTGTCCATGAAAACGCTTGCATTTTTAAAAATGGTTTGATAAGATGGGAACAATGCCGCGGGCTTCATCGCAGTACCGCGGACGATTAGGGGAGTGAATGTCTTGACTGAACAGGAATTGTGGACCGGCGCATGCCGGCTGCTGCAGCCGCAGATGCCGCTGGTTTCTTACTCAACCTGGATTCAGAATGGCCTGAGTCCTGTCGGACTGCAGGACGGCGTATTTTATGTGGAAGCCAATACGGATTTCATTTTTTCCTTTGTCGAACGCAATTGGCTGACGCTGATCACCCACGCCATTCAGCAAGCGTCAGGGCAGGAGCTCCAGGTACAGCTGCTGCACAAGGGGGAGAGGCGTCCGGAAAAAGCGGATGCTGTCCCTGCGGACGATCCGGCCGCGGGGAGCGAGCTGAACCCGGGGTACACGTTTGACACGTTTGTGGTCGGCAGCGCCAACCGCTTTGCTCACGCCGCCTGTCTGGCTGTGGCCGAGGCGCCGGCGGACGCGTATAACCCGCTGTTTTTGTATGGCGGTGTCGGACTGGGCAAAACGCATCTGATGCACGCGATCGGTCACTTCGTGCTCAACAATCAGCCGTCCACGATCGTGCGCTATGTGACCACAGAAACATTTACCAACGAGCTGATCGAATCCATCCAGCAGAAAAAAATGCCTGAATTCCGCGATCGGTACCGCAAATGTGACCTGCTGCTGATCGACGACATTCAGTTTCTGGCTAAGAAGGAGAGCACGCAGGAGGAGTTTCACAACACCTTCAACGCGCTGCATGACGCCGGCAAGCAGATCGTCATCACCTCGGACCGTCCTCCCAAAGAAATCCCGCGCCTGACAGACAGGCTGATATCCAGGTTTGCCTGGGGCCTGATCGCCGATATCGGGAAGCCGGACTATGAGACACGGCTGGCAATCCTGCAGAAAAAGTGCGCGGATGAGATGCTCAGCATTGATCCGGAGGTCCTGTCACTGATCGCTCAGCGCGTTGAAAGCAACATCCGCGAGCTGGAAGGCTGCCTGAAGCGTCTGAGCGCCTATTCTACACTGACCGGGCGTCCGATCGATATGCGTCTGGCCGAGGATGCGCTCAAGGAGATTTTCCAGAAGGCGGATCCCAGGAGCCTGACCTGCAGCGACATCATCGAGGCGGTCGCGCAGTATTACAGTCTGACCGCAGAGGACCTGAAAGGTCCGCGCAGAAACCGTGAAATATCGATGCCGAGGCAGATCGCCATGTACCTGTGCCGGGAAGTCGCGAACGCGTCTTTCCCACGCATCGGCGAAGCTTTCGGGCGGGACCATTCCACCATCCAGCACGGCTGCGACCGGATCGGGGAAGAGCGGTCTCAGAATCACGCGCTGGAAACCGTGATCAGGGACATCACGCAGCAATTGAAGGAAAACTGAAAAACAACGCCTTCCTCTACCAATGGGGAAGGCGTTGTTCTTGAACGCAAGTCATCAGGATGTCAGAATGCGTTAATTGTCCTCGTTCTCCTCATCCTCATCCTCGTCCGCATCCTCTGGAAAGAGCGGCTTGTGGCAGTTGGGGCAGAGGTAATCCTCGTCAAAGTCGAAGCGCTCGACATCAAAGACCATGACTTCGCCGCAGTAAGGGCAGGCATATTCGACGGTCCTGTCGTCCTCCTCGTCGTCGTCATCCTCATCATCATCGTCTTTGTCGCCGTCTTTATCGTCGTCGCTGGCGTCACCGTAGATGTCTTCTTCCATATCGGAAAGATCCTCGTCGATGCTCTCAACGTATTCGTTGAGTTCGTCGATCGCCTTGTGAAGATCATCGTTATCCTTGGCCATCTCGTCCATGACGTCCAGCATCTTCAGGATCAGCTTGGATTCCTGCTTGCTTTCATCCAACTGAAGGCCTTCGGCCAGGCCACGCAGAAAAGCGACGCGGTCAGTCAGTTCGCTCATAGATGATCCTTTCCTCAGGCCCTGCTGAGATATTCGCCGCTGCGGGTGTCGATCTTGATCACATCGCCAATGTTGATGAACAGCGGCACCATCAGTTCATAGCCGGTTTCGACAGTCGCGGGCTTATAGGTATTGGAAGCGGTATCGCCCTTGAAGCCGGGCTCGGTCTGGGTGACGACCAGGTCGACGAAGTTGGGGGCTTCCACAGAGAACGCCTTGCCCTTGAAATAACGGATGGTGACGTTCATGTTTTCCTTGACGTACTTGACGGCGTCTTCTACGGCGTCCTTGCTCAGCGGTTCCTGCTCGTAGGTCTCGGGATCCATGAAGTAGTACAGGTCGCCATCGTTGTACAGGTACTGCATTTCCTTGGTGTCGATGATGGCGCGGGGCATTTTATCGGTGGGGTTGAAGGTACGCTCGACGACGGCGCCGGTCATCACGTTCTTGATCTTGGTGCGGACAAACGCCGCGCCCTTGCCGGG
>CAMNEH010000136.1 GCA_946536315.1 uncultured Clostridia bacterium | reverse complement strand
AGAACGGCAACTATGAGTACATCTGCTTCGATCCCAACTACATCAACTTCCTCGACTGGCTGAAGGACCTGTATGACGCCGGCGCCATCGATCCTGAGTTCGCGCTGTCCAACAGCGAGACCTCCAAGTGGAAGGGCGGCCGTTCCGTGGGCTACCTGACCGCGTGGTACAACTGGAACCAGTCCGCTGACCGCGTGACCAACCGCATCTTCGACTCCGTGTGCCCGGATACCTATGAAGCCTGGTGCCTCATGCCGGTGCAGGGCGACAAGGCCATCGTGATCAACCCCAACTCCTCCGATATCGACTCCTGCATCGCCATCTCCGCGAACTGCAGCGAGGAGAAGATCCAGAAGATCCTGGAGGTCTTCTGCGCCACCGAAGAAAAATATCCCGGCTACAACGACATCCTGAGCTACGGCGTGGAGGGCCTGCACTTCTACTTCGATGAAAACGGCACCCGCCAGAAGACCGACGAGCAGAAGGCCGCCAACACCGCCGGCTACGTCGGCGCGTGGAACCAGATCTTTCTGAAGGTGGACGCCGACCAGATCACCTCCAAGTTCATGCGCGCCGGCGCGAGCCGCGCGTCCGACGAGGCCATCCAGCGCGCCCGTGACATCAAGGCCGTGCTGGTGGACTACCTCGCCACCTCCGGTATCGCCTATTCCAACCAGAACCTGCAGAGCGAAACCTACAACACCAGCTGGGCGAACCTGACTAGCGACGTGGACGCCATGGCGACCATGTACGTGATGGGCGAAATCACCGCCGACGACTGGAAGTCCTTCGTCCAGGGCATCGTGGAATCCAGCGAATACCAGGCCATCCTGGCGGAATACGCCGCTTCCGCCGGCAAGTAAGTACTTCACAGAACGAAATCGGGGCTGCCGAATGGCAGCCCCTTTTCAATGGGTTCAGCATCATGTCCGCCTGTTACAGTGTCCACTCCTCGTGATAATGCAGGCTCAGCGTGCCGTCGTCATGGAAGGTGATCGGCAGCCAGATATAGCTGCAGTGCAGGAAGCTATCCGTGTTATGCCGCTCGGCCATGTGAACGTACAGGTCATCCCGGCCTTCGACCCTGAAAATATAGGTCGACTGCGAGTGAAAGCTCTGGTGGTCTGCGTCGCCCACGCAGGGATCGCCCATATCCTCCCACGGGCCGAACAGCGCCCTGGCGCGGAAGTATTTCGCCTGATTGAACGCCCAGGAGGTCAGGTCGGACGTCAGCATGTAATAGTATCCGTTCCGGCAGACCACCGCGGCGGCCTCCCGCCAGAACGCGACGTCCAGGCGGCGGTAATCTTCGGTCATGGAAAGGTAGTCGTCGCTGAGCCTGACGATGTGCAGGCAGCGGTCGTCCCCGACCTGGCGGTCATAGATGTAGTAGGCGGCGCCGTCACGGTCCTGGTAGACGGTACAGTCCCGCACCAGGCCGTTATCGTCGATCGGGCGGCAGTGCCCCAGCCAGCGGTAGGCGCCGTTCACGGTGTCGCACACCGCCAGACCCGCCTCCGCCGTGCCTGCCGTAAACCCGTGGTCGCCCGGATACCCGACATAGTGACACCACAGCACGTACTGCTTCGTCGCCTGATTGTATATGATCTTCGGCCGCTCAAACCGCATCGGCCCGCACAGCTCATGCCCCGGCTCGTTCACACAGGCGAGGATGATCCCTTCATAGCGCCAGTGCGCCAGGTCGTCGGAGGCGTACATCGCCACGCCGGTCATGGTGGTCTGGCCGCCGTGCCCGCCGCCGCGGGCGGGCAGGTCCCTGAGCTGCATCCCGTACCAGTGGTAGACCCCGTCCACATAGATCATGCCGCCGTCGCTGACGTTGATTTCGTTTCCGTCCGTGTCGAACCACGGGACGAACTGGTCGACCCGGCCGTTCACAATCCTTGCCATCGTCTGCTCCCTCCGCTACATACAATAGGCGTCGAAGCCGTCGGGGTCGAAATCGCGGTACATCACGTCCGCGCGCGCGGGCAGCGTGATCTTCACGATGGTTTCGATCTCATGGCGGCGCGCGGGCAGGGTCGCCGTCAATACGCCGCCGTCCAGGAGGAGCGCCGGGTCCGCTTCTCCGGTCAGGTAGGTCACGGGGCCGTCAAACGCTGTCACGCCCGGCAGCGGCAGCCGCACGGCGGTACATTCCGGCGTTTTGATGTGGAAATAGACGGCGTTGTCCTTCCAGACCGCGCCGCCGGCGCGCTCGTCGTTCCGGACCGGGCCGCCGCGGGTGCCGTAGACGGCCTCGCCGTACTGCCTGAGCCACGCGCCGACCTCCCTGAGCCGCTGCGCGTGCGCTGGCTCGATGGAGCCGTCCGGGCGCGGACCCACGTTCAGCAGCAGGTTGCCGCCCCCGGTGATCACGTCGGTCAGCAGATGCACCACGTTCTGCAGCGATCTGACCGGCGTATCCGGCTGCCAGCCCCAGGAGACCGCGAGGCAGTCGTTGGTCTCCCACGGCCGGACCAGATTGAACGCCCCGATCTTCCGCTCGGGGGTGTCGAAATCGCCATACCGACGCATGCCCAGGCGGTTGTTGATCACAATGCCCGGCTGCGTCCTGCGGACCATGTCGTTCAGCTCGGCCTCTCCCCAGAAATTCTCGATCAGGGGATGCTCACGGAAGTTCTCGTCCGATCCGTTGTTCAGGTGCCTGCCGTGGGCTAGCCAGTAGTCCTCTCCGCCGTCGTACCAGAGCACGTCGACCTTGCCGTAGCGCTCCATCAGCTCGCGCACCTGGGCATGACACTGGGCGCGCATGCGCAGGGCGCTGCGGTGGTACATCTGCGGGAAGAAGAAGCCCTCGCAGCGCCAGTCCATGGGGGAATAATAAAAGCCCACGCCCAGCCCTTCTGCGCGGCAGGCGTCCGCGTATTCCCGCACCAGGTCGCGGCCCGCGGGCGTGCGCCTGACGGTAAAATCGTCGATGGAAAACTGGCTGTCAAACAGGCAGAAGCCGTCATGGTGGCGGGTGGTCATCACCATGTAGCGCATCCCCGCCTCCTTCGCCAGGCGGGCCAGCGCCGGCGCGTCAAATCCCTCCGCCGTGAAGCGCTGGGTCAGCAGCGCGTACTCGTCCTTGTCCATGGGCTTGTTGAACATGACCCATTCGCCCTCTCCGAGCAGGGAATACAGGCCGTAATGGATGAACATGCCAAACTTCATATCCTGCCATCGCGCCAGGTCCGGCTGTGCGTACATCAGGCATCCTCCTTCTTGAAATTCATGTTTTCCGCGGTATTTGCCACAAACGCTTCCACCTCCGCCAACCTGTCCCGGGCCGCGTCGTGGATGGCCACGCGGAAAAAGCGGTCCCCCCGCAAACCCTTGATCAGGCGGCTGTCCGACTCGATCTTGAAAAACGGCTTGGTCAGCATGGTCAGGTACACGAAGCTGCCCAGCGGCCGCAGGGAAAGGATGAAAGCGTCGTCCATCGGCTCGTCCAGGATCAGGTCCCAGGCGTACCAGCCAGCCTCGGCGCAGCGCTCCCTGGATTCGATTTTGTCAATGATCTTCACGCGCGCCCTCCAGACTCGCCGCGATTTCCCGCACGGCGGCGGTCAGGCAGTCGATGTCTTCTGTGGTATTCAGGCTGGAAACGCTCACGCGGACCGTGCCCGCGTCCGCGGTGCCCAGGGCGTCATGGATCAGCGGCGCGCAGTGCAGCCCCGCACGGACCCGGATTGAATAGCCGCTTTCCAGGATATAGGCCGTATCGGCGGGCGTCAGGCCGTCGATGGTGAAGCTGAGCAACGGCCCGGCCGGCTGCGCGGCCCCGTACAGACGCACGCGTCCGATCGCGCCGAGCCCGAGCCGGAGCCGCGCCATCAGCGCCGCTTCGTGGCGGACGATCTGCTCCACGCCCTCCTCCAGCACGTATTCCACCCCTGCCGCCAGCGCGGCGATGCCGGGCAGGTTCTGGGTACCTGGCTCAAATTCATAATCTCCCGCTTCGTAGATGATACGCCGGCTGTCGCGCCCCGTGCCGCCGTAGCGGAACGGGGTCAGGGGAACGCCCTGCCGGACATAGTACCCGCCCGTGCCCTGCGGGCCGAACAGGCCCTTGTGCCCGGTCCATATCAGCGCGTCCACGCCCCAGGCGTCCGCCTGCACTGGCAGGCAGCCCGCGCTCTGGGCTCCGTCCAGCACCAGCCAGGCACCGTGCCGGTGCGCTGCTTCCGCCAATGCCTGCACGTCCTGGATGGCGCCGGTGACATTGGAGCAGTGATTGACGAACACGGCGGCGACTTCACTATCCATCATCGCTTCCAGGCGGTCCGGATCGACGCGGCCCGACGTGTCGCAGGGAACGATGCCCACGCAGCCGACCTCGTCGCGGAGGTTCATCAGGGGACGCAGGATACTGTTGTGCTCCGTCTGGGTCGCCAGCACGCGCCGACGCGCCAGCGGCAGGCCGCGGATCACCGCGTTGGCGGCATCCGTCGCCCCGGAGGAAAAATAGATCCGCCTGAAATCAGCGATGCCCAGCAGCGCGCCGAGCCGCGCCCGGCAGGTGTCCATCACGTCCGTCCCGCCGTCCGTCCCGCCGCGAAACTGGCCCGCGGGGACCGCAGAAAGCGCCGCCGCGTGCGCCTGCAGCACACGCGGCGGCTTGGGCCAGGTGGACGCCGCCTGGTTCAGGTATACCATCCTCAGCCCTCCAGCACCTGAAAGCCCATCAGTTTGGCGATCCGTTTGATCATTCTGGAATAGTCGCCGAAGATCAGCACCTGATGGTGGCCGAAGCTCGCCAGGTTGTGCATGAACTCCCGGGCGTCGTCCATTTTGATATAGTAATAGGGACTGCAGTAGGTTTCCGCGAATTTGGAGCGCACGACCTCGCCGACCTTGACGCACATGGTGTCACCCGCGGGATTGAAGCGTCCCAGGGTCACCGCGTCCTCTTTGTTCTGGGTGAAGTCGATCTGCAGCTTGCCGCCGAAGCCCTGTCCCGTGAAGGCCCACAGGCTGTAGTCCAGCGGCTCGGTGCCGTAGCCGTTCATGCACAGGGCGGGCACGGCGTGATGAATGCACAGCAGCTCCTCGCCCTCAAAGCTCGGGTTGCCCATGAACGCCGGGCGGTTGGCGGCGTACTGCATGACCAGCATGGCCATCAGGGCGTTCAGGTCCTCCTCGCAGGCGCTGGGGATGCCCTCGCCCTTCATCAGCGAATGGCAAACGCAGGGGGTGAATTTGCGGTTTTGCGGGATCTCCGAGGTGCACAGCTCGTGACAGGCCGTGGAGAAGGCGTTGCACTGATACACGTCCAGCATTTTCCTGGCGGCCAGATAATACTTGATGTCGTTGATGAACCAGTCGGTGTTGACCTTCACGTCCTTCGCGCCGCTGATGATCTTTTCCGCGATCGGCCGGGCTTCTTCGTCGGTGACAGCGTCCATGTACGGCACGATCGCCGTAAACGGCAGCTTGACCACCTCAAAGCCGTACTTCTGGCGCAGGATTTCCGGATCACGGATCAGGCTCTGGATGCCGAAGGTGGGCTGACCGCCCGCGGTCAGCACCAGCGCCCGCGTGTTGGCGACAGCCTTGCGCACCCACAGGGCATGCGCGAGCTCGTTCAGGTCCCTGACGTCCATGCAGACGTGGGCTTCCACGCCGATGGAGCGGCAATAGGCCGCGAAGTCGATGCCCTCGTTGCCGTTCTGCATGATGACGATGGGCTTGTGATAGCGCTCCAGCTTGGGGATGCGCCAGTTCATGCACAGGAAGAAGTCCACCCGGTCCATGTCCTCTTCGATCTGCGCGAACACGTCTTCGCCCACGACGCATTTTTCGTCGTAGCGCGCGTCGACGGGGGGCAGGAACTGAATCTCATCCGTCACTTCTTCCAGCTTCTTTTTCGCGGCCTCGAAGGCTTTGTCCGCGGCGCGCTTCTCCGCTTCCGGGGTCATGTCCTCCGCGCGGCCCGCCCGGCAAGGCCCCTCCCAGAAATGGGAATGCGTCAGCCAGCCCATGATGGGCCGGACGATCAGCCTGGTATCCATCGCTTTCTGTTTCATGATCGTCTCCTCCAGAACTCCGTACTGTGCGCCCGGCCGGAAAGCACCGGACATTTTGAAAACAGAAAGAATTATACCATATGTTTCATTGGGCGGCAATCTTTTTTTGGCGTGTCATGGTTCACGGAGCGACAGTCACGCTGGCGCCCGGGGGACAGGACCGGGCAAAAAACAGATTGACACGGTCATCCAATGTAGTATAAAATACTGACGCCTCATGATACCGTCAAAAAAAAGGAGGTCAATGTCTATGAGGAAAGCATTATCACTGCTGCTGGCGATGAGCCTGGCGCTCACCGCCGTGTCCTTTGCCGTGGCGGAGCCGTCGGTCTATACCGGCAGCGCCAAGGGCTTCAACAGCGATGTGACCG
>CAMNEH010000135.1 GCA_946536315.1 uncultured Clostridia bacterium | reverse complement strand
CAGCTGCAGCGCGGCCGCCGCAGCAGTGTCGCCGGCCGCCCACGCCTCTGTCATTTGGCAGACGGCCTCCGGCGCGATATTGCTGAGCACGGATATCACGCCGCCCGCGCCGAGCGAAAGCATCGGCACGGTCATTTCGTCGGCGCCGCAGTATACCGGCAGGGCGTCTCCGCAAGCGGCCAGGATATCCGCGACGCGGCCGATGTCCCCGCCCGCTTCCTTGAGGCCGATGACGCCGGGGATTTCCGACAGCCTGACACAGGTCTCCACAGCCACCGACATGCCCGTGCGCGACGGCACGCTGTACACGATGAGCGGCAGACCGGACTGTTCAGCGATCGCCCGGTAATGCGCCAGCAGGCCTGCCTGCGTCGTTTTGTTGTAATACGGCGTCACACAGAGCTGTGCGTCCGCGCCGAGCGCCCTCGCGCGCTCGGCGCGCGCGATCACGTCGGCGGTATGGTTGCCGCCAGTCCCGGCGATGACCGGCACGCGGCCGCTGCTGACCGCCACGGTCCGGCGGATGACCAGCTCCCACTCGTCTACACTCAGGGTCGCCGGCTCGCCGGTCGTACCCACGGGCACCAGCGCGCGGACGCCCGCGGCGATCTGCCGTTCCAGCAGGCGGTCCAGCGCCGGCACGTCCACCTGCCCATGGGAGAAGGGGGTTATCAGCGCGGTGGCCGCGCCGGTAAACAGGGTCGGGCCCATTCGATCACCTCACGTTCGCCTTTCATTCCCGCGGCAGGATCCAATCCTGCGCGCAGAGCAGCTCCGCGGACAGCACGCCGCCGCCCGCCGCGCCGCGCAGCGTGTTGTGCGACAGGCAGACAAACCGCCAGTCGAACAGCGGATCCGGCCGCAGGCGGCCGACGCTCACACCCATCCCACGCTCAAAGTCCCGGTCGAGCCTGGTCTGCGGGCGGTCATTTTCTTCCATATAGCGCACGAACGGCGTCGGCGCGCTGGGCAGCTTCAGCTCCTGCGGCAGGGTATGCCAGTTGGCCCAGGCGTCCAGCATCTCCTGCGATGAGGGACGGTCCCTGAAGCTTACGGAAACCGCCGCCATATGCCCGTCCAGCACGGGAACGCGCAGGCACTGCGCGCTGATGACCGGCTTGTCCGCCGGAATGATCCTTTCGGCGGAAGCGTCCAGCGCGCCCCAGATTTTCAGAGGTTCCTGCTCGCTCTTTTCTTCCTCGCCGCCGATATAGGGGATCACGTTGTCCAGGATCTCGGGGAACGTTTCAAACGTTTTGCCCGCGCCGCTGATCGCCTGGTAGGTGCATACGGCGATTTTCTCGATGCCGAAGCCGAGCAGAGGCGTCAGCGCCGGCACATAGCTCTGGATAGAGCAGTTGGGCTTGACCGCGATAAAGCCGCGCTGCGTGCCCAGCCGCCGCCGCTGCGCCGGGATCACCGCCGTATGCGCGTGGTTGATTTCCGGAATCAGCATCGGCACGTCCGCCACGCCGCGGCAGGCGGAATTGTTGCTCACCACCGGCGTTTCCGCCCTGGCATAAGCTTCCTCCAGGCGGCGCGTCTCGTCCTTGGACGCTGCGATCGCGCAGAAGACGAAGTCCACCTGCTTCGCCACGGTCTCCACATCGGCCGCGTCGAGCACCGTCAGCCGTTTCGCAGCCTCCGGGCACGGCGACTGCAGCAGCCAACGCCCGTTGATCGCTTCCTCATAGGTTTTCCCCGCGCTGCGCGCGCTCGCCGCCACCGCCGTGAGCTCAAACCACGGATGCCCGCTCAGCAGCGTCACAAACCGCTGGCCGACCATCCCCGTCGCGCCGATGACCCCGACTCTGTATTTTCTCATGAACTCTCACGCCCGCCTTTCCGATAGTCTGGAATCCGAGTATAACACGTTTTTCAACGGCTGACAATCATTTTTGCGGCCTGCGGCCGTCAGGTTTTACATACCGGTTGCTGTTGATTTCGTGAACAGTGGCCCTGCCTTCCGTCCGTGGGCTACGCCATTCCCAGCGCCAGGCCGATCAGGCGCACGCAGAGCGCGGCGACCCAGGCAATCAGGCACTGCCACACGACGACCCCCAGGGCGGCCCTGGCGCCCAGCTCGCGTTTGACGGACGCGACGGCCGCAACGCACGGCGTATACAGCAGGCTGAACACCAGCATACCGGCCGCCGCCAGGGCGCCGATATCGGCGATTCCGCTGCCAAACAGCACAGACATGACCGAGTACACGCTTTCCTTGGCCATAAAGCCGCTGATCAGGGAGGTGACCATGCGCCAGTCGCCCAGGCCGACGGGCCGCATCAGCGGCGCGAGCAGGCCGGAGACCGCGGCGAGCATGCTCTGGGAAGAATCCTCGATCAGGTTGAACCTGAAATCAAAGCTCTTGAGGAACCATACGACGATGGTGGCGATCAGGATCACGGAAAAAGCGCGCTGGAGGAAGTCCTTCGTCTTGTCCCACAGCAGCTGCAGCACGTTGCGCGCGCTGGGCATGCGGTAATTGGGCAGCTCCATCACAAACGGCACCGCCTCGCCCTTGAACAGGGTCCGTTTATATAACAGCGCCGCGAGGATGCCCGTCAGGATGCCCAGCACGTAAAGGCCGGGAATGATCCACCAGCCCCGGCCGGGGAAGAACGCGTTCACGAAAAAGCCGTAAATGGGCAGCTTCGCGGTGCAGCTCATGAACGGGGTCAGCAGGATCGTCATTTTCCGGTCGCGGTCGCTGGGCAGCGTGCGCGTGGACATCACCGCGGGCACCGTGCAGCCGAAGCCGATCAGCATCGGCACGATGCTGCGCCCCGAAAGGCCGATGCGCCGTAGCAGCTTGTCCATAAAGAACGCCACGCGCGCGATATAGCCGCTGTCCTCCAGCATGGACAGGAAAAAGAACATGAGCACGATGATGGGCAGGAAGCTGAGTACGCTGCCGACGCCCTCAAACACCCCCTCCAGCACCAGGCTCTGGATCGCGGCGTTGACGTGCCCCGCCTCCATCGCCCCGGCCACCAGGTCCGCCAGCGCGTCGATGCCGGACTGGAGCAGGTCCTGCAGATATGGGCCGATCAGGGAAAAGGTGAGGTAAAACACGATCCCCATGGTCAGTATAAACATCGGGATCGCGGTCCAGCGGCCCGTCAGCACCCGGTCGATGCGTTGGCTGCGCAGGTGCTCACGGCTCTCCCGCGGCTTGGTCACGCATTCGGCGCAGACCTTCCCGATATAGGCGTACCGCATGTCCGCGATTGCCGCGCTGCGGTCCATGCCGCGCTCCTTTTCCATCTGGAGCACGATGTGCTCCAGCATTTCCAGCTCGTTCTGATCCAGTTCCAGTCGGCTGATCATCTGCTGATCGCCCTCGACCGCCTTGGCCGCCGCGAACCGCAGCGGGAGTCCGGCGCGCGCCGCGTGGTCCTCGATCAGGTGACTGACCGCGTGCAGGCAGCGGTGCACCGCGCCGCCCGCGTCCGTGCTGTCGCAGAAATCCTGGCGCAGCGGCGCTTCCTGGTACCGCGCGATATGTACCGCATGCCGGACCAGCTCGTCCACGCCCTGATTTTTCGACGCGGAGATCGGCACGACCGGCACGCCGAGCCGCGCCTCCATGGCGTTGATGTCCACATGCCCGCCGTTGCCGGTCATCTCGTCCATCATGTTCAGGGCGACCACCGTCGGGATCCCCATTTCCAGCACCTGCATGGTCAGGTACAGGCTGCGCTCGATGCTGGTCACATCCACGATATTGATGATCGCGCGGGGCTTTTCATTCAGCACGAAATTCCGGGATACCAGCTCCTCGCTGGAATACGGCGACATCGAATAGATGCCCGGCAGGTCCGTGATCACCGTGTCCGGATGCGAGCGGATCACGCCGTCCTTGCGGTCCACAGTCACCCCGGGGAAATTTCCCACATGCTGGTTCGACCCGGTCAGCTGGTTGAACAGCGTCGTCTTCCCGCTGTTCTGATTGCCGATCAGCGCGAAGGTCAGCTGTGTGCCGTCCGGCAGCGGATGCCCGCTGCCCTTGGGGTGGAACTTGCCCTCCTCGCCCAGGCCTGGGTGCGCCGGTGAAGTCTTCCGCTTCTGCGGCGGTGCGGACGCCGCGGCGGACGGAATCACCGTGATCTCAATGTTCTGCGCGTCCGCCACGCGCAGCGTCAATTCATAGCCATGGATGCGGATCTCCATCGGATCGCCCAGCGGCGCGAGCTTCATCATGGTCAGCTCCGCGCCAGGCAGGACGCCCATGTCCAGCAGGTGCTGGCGCAGCGCGCCGTCCCCGCCCACGCTGTCGATCCTCGCCGACTGCCCCGGCTTCAGTTCCTTCAGTGTCATGCCTCTTCCTCCCTGTTGAAAAAGCAGACCGAATACGCCTGCTTTGCTTTCCTTATTCGCCAATCCGTCGCCATTATCCTGCACGGCGGGTCAAAATCGTGATTCAGCGCGCCGTTTTGTCCATTTCGTCCCATTCATGCTGAAAAATGACATTGTATTGTCGGTCCCTCTTGATTTTCATCGGTCAAAGCGCTATGCTGGCATCCGGCACACTCAGGAAAAAAATATCTCTTTCTGATTTGGCCGTTCCGAAGCGCCCGCTCGTCTAATCAGTGAACGACAGAGGAAAGGAGGGAATGCCGTGGCACAGGATCCGCGCCGGGAATGGCTGGAAAACGCCATCACCCGCTGGGAAAAGCCGATTCTCCGGCTCTGCTACGCCTACCTGGGCGATCGGGCGCTGGCGGAAGACGCCGTGCAGGAAACCTTCTTCAAGGCCTGGAAACACTACGACCGGTTCCGCGGGGAAGCCAATGAGAAGACATGGCTGATGCGCATCGCCATCAATCACTGTAAAGACCTGCTGAAGAGCGCCTGGGCGCGAAACACGGATCGCTCCGTGGTTCCGGATATGCTGCCGGAATGCCCGGTGCCCTTCGAGGAGCGGGACGATACCGTGACGCGTGCGGTGATGTCCCTGCCCCCGAAGCTCAAGGAAGTGACACTGCTGCGCTGGTATCAGGAAATGTCTCTGGAGGAAATGACCATGGTGCTGCGAATCCCCCGATCCACTGTCAATTATCGATTGAAAAAGGCGAGAACGACGCTGAAAGGCATGCTGGAGGAATGGTACGATGAAGAATAAGGAGACGCTGAAGGCCGCCATGGACCGCCGGCTTTCCTTCCTGGATGATGTTCCGTCCTGCCGTCCTGCCCTGATGCAGCGAATCGCCCGGGAGGAGGAACCTGTGATGAAAACTCAATGGCGTGTCGGGCTGGTATGTGCCCTGCTGACGCTTTCCCTGTCCGTCATGGCAGTGGCCGCCGGTCTGATCCTTTCGCCGCGTGTCGCAGCGACCCGGCTGGCCGACCAGGCCCTGGAAAAGACCTATGGGATCACGGATCAGCTGCAGACATTTTTCAGCAGAGAGGAAATGGAACTGCCCGACGGCGCCCTGAAGGTCACCTATGCGGGCGTCGGCCCGCTGGTGGCACCGCTGGGCACCTATACCGCCGTAGTCCGGGACGGCAAAGCCGAAGTGTCCTGGAGCCACGACGGAGAGGATACCGCCGGCGGCTACGAGGCGGAAGCCTGGGGCCTGGAGCAGCTGAACCAGATGCTGGCGGACAGCCTGGCGAATCCCGAGCATGAAGCCTATCCAAGCCGGGCATTGGCGCTGTATGAAAAGACCGCGTCCTCCCCGGCGGCGGAGGGGCCGAAGGAAGTCGTCTATGCCGAGACGCCGGAGGAATTTGCCGCGCGGCGCGAATCCGAGAAAAACGACGCTCTCAGCAGGCGGAAGCTGTCAGAAGAGGAAATGATCACGACGGGCAAGGCGTTTATCATCGAAACCTATGGCCTGACGGAAGAACAGGAGGCCCGGCTGGAGCTGTATACGAACTCCTTTTCAGACGGTCCGAATACCTGGTATGATACCGTTCACGGCGTCCCCTGCTTCCAGGTCGAATTCCTGCTGGATGAAAACCCACCCGCTGCGAATGAAAGCTATCGGATGAATGCCTATTACATCATTTACATCAACGTGGAAACGGGCGCGGTGGAACAGTACGAGTACAATAACGGCGTCGGTCGCCAGGGCTGAGTCCCGCGTTCGGTCCTGAGTATTCCGGACGGTTTTGAGCGAAAGCCACTCGAAAATTCCTCGATCGGCCTCATTCCTTAGAAGGATATTCTGAATGGTCCATTCATCCTCTGGCAGCGGAGATCATGCTGGATGAAACAGAGCACATGATCCGGGCGACAAGGAATTCTTTCCATCATCAAGCAGATGAACGCCCTGGAGGATCAGACCATGAAGTTCCTCACGGGGGAGAACACCGTGGACATCAGCATCGTGAACGCCATGATGCCGAAGTACAAGGAAAAGCTGGAAACCGCCAAGCGCCGGATGGAAGAGGCCAAGGCCAAGATGGAAAAGGAGAAGGAAGCCGCACA
>CAMNEH010000134.1 GCA_946536315.1 uncultured Clostridia bacterium | reverse complement strand
GGCGATCACGGTGGCCGGCTTCTTCAAGCGCAACATGAGCTGGTGGGAGCGCGCGGCCACCTTTGCCGCCGCCATCCTGCTGATGACGCCCGAGCTGATCACCTCCATTATCGGCATCGTCATCGGTGTGGGCGTCCTGATGATCGACTTCATCATGGAAAAGACCAAAAAGGCCGCCGCCTGATCATACCGGCAGCGGTTCAGAAGCAAACAGACAAATTTCAAGGCGGCTGGCTCAAAAAGCCAGCCCCTTCCTTATGTACGGTACAAATATATGATGTGAAGTGCTGACAACGACGCAGAAAGATTCGTCCTGGCGCTGCGCGTACAGCCGTCAGACTCTGTGGTACGGTATCGTGAAAGCGACTTCAATGAAACGGTCTTCGTAAAAGGTGACGGCAATGTATCCGTCAGGGTCTATTCCGTCCATACGCAGAAATGGGATCATTGCCGCTTGTCTGGATATTGCCGATCTGATGGAGCGCGGCGGAACCGGATTTCAAGCCATGTTGGGGGCTTACAGTGACCGTGAAGAGGAAAAACAGCCGGGAGTCCTGATTTATCCAGGATTTCTTGATCTGAGACTGTTTGATAAACGATATCGAAACGATGCCGCAGATGACGAGTTGAGCGATCGGGAGAAAGTCATGCGACTTCTGCGCGATGGCCCGCAGCACGTAAAAATGCTGCAAGCGGCGGCAAAGTATAAAAGCCGCAGTCAGCTTTTGAGGGATATTACCAATCCTCTGCTGGCAGATGGAACGCTCATACGCCAAGAAAATATAAAATCTCCCACATCCGTTTTGGCTCTGAGTGGGAAGAAGAATACAGATTTTCCTGTTGTGTGAGAGACAAAGGCTGTCAGCCGATGATCTGAAATGCAGCTTTTGATCCGAAATGGGCACAAGAAAGCTGTTTCCTTCGCTCATAGGCAGTCCGCTTTGAACGGGCATGCTGAAGGAAGTGTGTCTGAAGGACCGTATTATTGGGCCAGCTCAGCCGCGAGGCGGACGGCCTGATGGATCGCCTCGGACACGGTGACGTTGGCAGCGCCCGCGACTGTCACGCCGCAGCGCGCGGAGGGAATCAGGATCTTGTGCGCGCGGGAGCGCCCGACGGCGGCCGCCATGTCCGCGGTCACCTCGCCGAGCATCCCGTCTGCCAGCAGCATGCCGATCGGCGCGATGAGCAGGTCCGCGTCGGCGGCGTTCACGCGCACGGCGTTTTCGCCGGTCGCGGCCTGATCCGCTCCGGCCTTGAGCATCGCCGCGGTGGCGGCCGCGTTGGTGCCGATGGCGGTCAGCCGCAGGTCCGGCGCTTCGCGCTTCAGCTGGTCCACCAGCATCCGTCCGATACCGCCGCCCTGGGCGTCCATGATCACGATTTTCACAGCCGTCTCCCCCTGTCCTACAGCCTGCGCCGGCGTACCTTGTCCCGGCGGGCGGCCAGGTACGCGGGCGAGTTCGCCTCCACGGTCACCGTCAGACGGCGGCAGCCGGCGAACGCGCCGATGCCGACGCGCGTGACCCCGCGGGGGATCTCCAGCGCGCGCAGCGAGACGCAGCCGCGGAAGGCGTCCCGGCCGATGCTTTCCAGCTGCACCGGCAGATTCAATGAGGCGAGCGCAGCGCAGCCGGCGAACACGCCGTCGCCGATATCCCGCAGCCCCTCCGGCAGCTCGATGACCGGCAGGCGCGCGCAGTCATTGAAAACGCCGTCTTCCAGCTGTGACAGCATGCTGGAAATGACGACCTCCGTCAGCTGTCCGCAGCCGCTGAAGGCCTCCTGACCCAGGGCGGTCAGGGAGCCGGGCATCGTGACCGCCCGCAGCCGCCCGCAGCCCATAAACGCGCGCGCGCCGATGCCGGTCACGGCGCGGGGCAGGTCGGCCGCGTGGAGGAACACACAGTAGCTGAACGCGCCGTCGCCGATCCAGGTAAGCCCGGGCGGGAGCAGCACGTCCTGCAGCGAGGGGCACCAGCTGAAGGCCATCGGCGCGATCGCGCTGACGCTCAGGGGAAGGGCGTAGGCCTCGTCCTGCCTGCCGGCGGGATAGCAGCACAGCAGCTTGCCGCGCCGGTCGAACAGCACGCCGTCCGCTGAGCGGTAGGCGGTGTTCGCCTCGTCCGCGTCGATATCCGTCAGACTGACGCAGCGCACGAACGCGCCGTCCCCGATCTCCGTGACCGACGCGGGCAGGAACACCCGCTTCAGGGACACGCAGCCGGCAAACGCGCCCTCGCGGACCGCGCGCAGGCCCTCCGGCAGCTGGACCGCGCACAGCGCCTTCTGGCCGGAAAACGCCTCGCGCCCGATTTCCGTCACGGGCGCGCCGTCGATCTGGGCGGGCACGACGGCTTCCGCGCCGCCGTGGTACGCGGTGATCCGGACGCCGCCGTCGGGCAGCCGGACCGATTCAAAGGTCTCTGTCGCCTGTCTGGCCACGGTGCGCCTCCTTTACGAATCCTTTTGCCACGGCCACGCGAAGCGGTGATGGCAGGGAAAGCCGAACTGCCGGCAGTAGCGGTCGGCATAGGAGCCCTTGTTCACCTGCAGCACCAGGTGCTCGCAGCGGTTGAACGCCTTGTATTCGATCGAGGTGACGCTGTCCGGGATGAACAGCGTCCGCATCTTGTCACAGCCGGAAAACGCGCGGGAGCCGATGCTCCTCAGGCCGTCCGGCAGTTCCACGGTTTTCAGCGCAGCGCAGTGATAGAAGGCGTAGCGGCCCAGCGTGCGCAGCCCGCGGTGCAGGTGGATCTTCTGCAGCGCGTCGCAGCGGTAAAATGCGTAATCGTCCACATATTTCACGCCTTCCGGCGCAATCAGCTCCGTTTCGCGTCCGCCGGGCAGGCAGGTCAGCAGCAGCTGTTCCCGCGAGTTGACCAGAAAGGGCCCTTCCCGGCGCAGGAAGGCGTGCCCGGAAGGCACGTCCACATCCTTCAGCCGCGGGCAGCCGCGGAACACCTCGTGTCCGAGCTTTTCCAGGGACGCGGGCAGCCGGACGCTTTCCAGCGCGGGGCACGCGTCGAACGCGTATGCGCCGATGTCGGTTACGCCGTCGGGGATCCGGACACGTTCCAGCGAATGCGCCCCGGCCAGCGCGCCGATCGCGATGCGCTTTGTGCCCGCCGGTACGGCATAGTCCGTCCCGCTGCGGTGCGGGGGATAGCGCAGCAGGCTGCCGCCCTCGCGGTCGAAGAGCACGCCGTCTCGCACAGAAAACGCGGGGTGCTCCGGCGCGATTTCGAACGCCTCAAACGGCGACAGGCCGTCGAACGCGTCGAACTCGACCGCCGTCAGTGGGTGCCCGTCCACCTCGGCGGGCAGCGGCTGCATCGTTCCGCCGGCAGGACACTCTGTCAGGAGGACCGAGTCGTCCTCCTGGACCTGGTAAATCCAGCCATGTCGGTTAATGGTCTGCATGAAACATCTGCCTCGTCATGATTTGATTTCCCGGATATGCGCAGCCGGGCGCGCCGGCTGACTGTCTGCCTTATTGTAGCACAGATTACGCTGTGACACAAGTCATGGCGTGGAAGCAATAAACGCCTCGCCATCCCAGCTTTCCAGCCGCGCGCTGACCAGCGCGCCGGGAGTTGCGCCGGGGACGAGGGCCGCGGCATACTCGGGCGTGTGTCCGCGGCCGATGCCGTTTTCCGATTCCTCAATGAGCACAGGGCGCACGCGGCCGAGCTGGCCCTCCGCCCAGGCGCGCGCCGTCGCCTGTCCCACGCGGATCAGGGCGCGGGCGCGCTCCTCGCGCTCGGCACGGGGCACCTGGTCCGGCATCGCCGCCGCCGGGGTCCCGGTCCGCGCGCTGTAGGGGAAGACGTGGATCCGCGCGAAGCCGACCCGCTCCACGAACCGGCAGGACGCCTCGAAATCCGCTTCTGTCTCGCCGGGAAAGCCGGTGATCACGTCCGTGGTCAGCGCACAGCCGGGGAAGGCCGCCTGCAGGCGCTCCGCCGCGGCCAGGAATTCAGCGGTCGTGTACCGCCGGCGCATCCGCCGGAGCACCGCGTCCGATCCGGACTGCAGCGCCAGGTGAAACTGCGGGCAGAGCGCCGGGATCGCCCGCATCCGTTCGATGAACGCCGGCGTCGCGACGACCGGCTCCAGCGAGCCCAGGCGCAGGCGCTCCACGCCGCTGGCCGCCGCGGCCTCCACCGCATCCGCGAGCGTCACATCGCCCAGGTCACGGCCGTAGCTGGTCAGGTGGATGCCCGTCAGCACCAGCTCGCGGTAGCCCGCGGCGCACAGCCGCGCGGCCTCTTCGCGGACGTCACTGAGCGCGCGGGAGCGGATCCCGCCGCGCACGTAGGGGATGATGCAGTATGTACAGTAGCGGTCGCAGCCTTCCTGAATCTTCATCATGGCGCGGGTGTGGCCCGCGTCGCCGCTGATGCTGAGCGGCTCGAAGGGGACGCGCAGGATATCGCCCACGGCGACGATCTGGCGCTGCTCGCGCTGCGCCGTTTCCAGCAGCGCCACCACCTCCGCGCGGTGGTTCGCGCCGATGATCAGCCGGGCCCCTGTCGGCAGCAGCTTTTCGCCGTCGCGCTGCGCCAGACAGCCGGCGATGACGATGTCGGCCGACGGATTCCGCCGGCGCGCGCGGCGGACCGCGTTCATCGACTTGCGGTCGCCCGTGCCCGTGACGGTGCAGGTATTCACCACATACACGTCCGCGGGCGCGTCAAAAGCGCGCACCTCGTAACCGGCGCGCGTGAAGCATTCCAGCATGGCCTGCGTGTCGTACTGGTTGACCTTGCAGCCCAGCGTCTGAAAAGCGACGGACGGCATATCAGCCCTCCCCGTATTCGCCGCGCTCGTACAGCAGCATGATCAGCGCGGCCAGCCCGGCGGTTTCAGTGCGGAAAATGCGCGGGCCCAGCGTCACCGGCACGGCGCCGGCGTCACGGAACAGCGCGATTTCTTCCGGGGCGATGCCGCCCTCGGGGCCGATGACCAGCGCGATATCCCGCGCGTCGGGATGCGCCCGCAGCGCGGCGGACATCGTCAGCGCGTGCTCCTCCTCCCAGGGCACGAGGGTCAGCTCGTGCGCGCTGAGCAGGGTCGGCACGTCCGTCATGCGCACGACCTCCACCTCGGGCACGTGCGCCCGGCCGGACTGCTTGGCGGCCTCCCGCGCGATGCGCTGCCAGCGCTCGGTCTTTTTTGATTCGTCCCTGGGGTCCAGTCGCGCGACCGAGCGGGCGGTCGCCATCACGCGGATGCGCGACACGCCCGCCTCGGTGGTCTTCTGGGTCAGCCAGTCCACCTTATCCGCCTTGGGCAGGCCCTGGTACAGGGTCACCCGCACCCGCGGCTCGGGCGACGGCAGTTCGCGCACGATCCGCGCCCCGCCATTTTCCGCCAGTTCCGCCTCAAACAGCCGGTCGTCCATGATCAGCTGGATGGTCTCCCCCGGCTTCAGCCGCAGCACGGTGGCCGCGTGGCGCGCCTCCTCAGGCAGCAGCCGCGCCAGCGCTTCGCCCGTGCGCTCCGCAAAAAAACGATGCATGGTCCTTACTCCAGCGGGCTGCGCGCCGCGAAGGCGCACCAGTCGCCACGCGCGCGCTCCTCCAGGATCTCGTAGCCCGCGCCGGTCAGCGCGGCGTATACGTCGTCGCGCAGCTCGCGGATGATGCCGCTGCACACAAACACGCCGCCCGGCGTCAGAGTGGCCCTGAGCGGGGCCGCCAGCATGCAGATCACCGGGGCGAGAATGTTCGCGACGGCGAAGTCGTAGCGTCCGCGCACGCCCTTGAGCAGGTCGCCTTTTTCCACGTCGATGCGGTCCTGCAGCCCGTTGTGGCGCACATTTTCCCGCGCGACGTGCACGGCGTCCTCGTCGATGTCGATGGCGTACACGTCCCGGGCGCCGAGCAGGGCCGCGGCGATGGCGAGGATGCCTGACCCCGTGCCGATGTCGAGCAGGCGTCCGCCGCGGTAGTGCTGTTCGATCAGCTCGATGCACAGCGCGGTCGTCTCGTGCGTGCCGGTGCCGAACGCCATGCCCGGATCGATCTCGATCACCCGGTCCTCCGGCGCCGCGTCCCAGCTTTCCCAGGACGGCTTCACCACCATGTGCTCCCCGATGCGGAAGGGCTTAAAGTACTGCTTCCACTGGTTCGCCCAGTCCTCCTCGCGGATGCTGCCGCTGGTCAGCGTCAGCGCGCCGAACGCGCCGGACGGCGTCTGCGCGCGCAGATCATCCAGCGCCAGAGTGAGCCGCTCGGTCACCTTCGGCGCCTCGTCGGGCGTGAACCAGGCCTTGACCTGTACGTCCATGGGCGCCTCGTCCAGCAGCGCGCGGTCCATCAGCTCCCAGTTGCGGCCGGGCTTGTCCGGGTCGGGGAGGTCGTTGCGGTCGATGATTTGCGTTCCCGCCGCGCCGAAGCGCATCAGCAGCGCGGACACAGCGTCCGCGCCGCCGGTGGTCGTGCTGACGGTCAGTTCGATGTATTCCATGGCGTCAGGGCTCGATGCGGTTCGGGCCGCGGAAGAGGAATTCAGTTTCCTTGATGGACAGGCCCAGCAGCAGCATGGTCAGCCGGTCCACGCCCAGGCCGAAGCCGCCGTG
>CAMNEH010000133.1 GCA_946536315.1 uncultured Clostridia bacterium | reverse complement strand
AGAGCGGCGTGAAGCCCGTCACCGTCCGGCGATTCATTCGCCGGATCGGCGAAGCATCTCGTGCGCGGTGCGCGAGGTGCTTGCACCCGCGGTGCGTGCGCGATTCAACGCGGTGCGTGCGCGATTCAACGTGGTGCGCGCGCGACACCTTGCGGCATGTACGCTGGGGGTTTCGCAGGGGGGACGCGAGTCCCCCCTGCGGTCCCTGTTCACTCCGTGAACAGGGACCAGTCACAATTAATGACACAATTTGCGCGCGCACTGATATTGTGAAAAAAAGGCGGTTTGTGTTACAATGTTGCTCCGGGCGATTACGTCCGTGAGAAGGAGGAAACCACCGATGCGTGAAAAGCTACTGCGCCTGCTGGCGCTGTGTGTGGCGCTGGGTTTACTGGCCGGGCTGACGGCGTCCGCGGAGGACGATCTGCTGGCGCGCATCCGCGAGCGCGGCAGCATCACCATTGCGACCGAGGGCAACTGGGCGCCGTGGACCTATCATGACGAAAACGACGAGCTGGTCGGCCTGGATATCGAAATCGGCAAGCTGATCGCGGAGTCGCTGGGTGTGCGCGCCGAGTTTGTGGAGACGGACTGGAACTCCATCTTCGGCGGCATCGACTCCGGCCGGTTTGATCTGGCGTGCAACGGCGTGGGCTATACCGAGGAACGCGCGGAAAAGTATACCTTCTCCACCCCGTATGTGTACACGCACAAGGTGCTGGTCGTCCGCGACGACAACGAGACCATCCATACCATCGACGACCTCGAGGGCAAGCGCACGGCGAATTCCGCCTCCTCGACCTACGCGGCGATCGCCGAGGAGCACGGCGCGATCCTGACCTACGTGGACTCGCTGGCGGAAACCATCACCCTGCTGATCCAGGGCCGGGTGGACGCGACCGTGAACGCGCAGGTATCGATCGACACCTATCTCAAGCAGCACCCCGACGCGAGGATCAAGGTGGTGCAGGTGATGGACGGCGACCCGGTCGCCTATCCCGTGCTGAAGGGCGCGGACACCGACAGCCTGATGGACGCGATCAACGCGGCGCTGGACGCGGCGCGGCAGGACGGCCGGCTGGCGGAGATCTCCATGAAGTACTTTGATCGCGACCTGACGGTGCCTGACTGAAATGACGAACGCCGAGTTATTCATCCATGAGAGCGATTATCCTGATCTGAATATACCGTCAGCCACAGCGCGCCTTCAGGGCGCGCTGCGGTTTAAGACGGTCAGCCATACGGACCCCGCGCTGACCGATCAACGGCCATTCGAGGCTCTCCACGCATTCCTGCGGGAGAGCTATCCGCGTTTATCGGCGCGGGCGACATGGGAAACCATCGGCCACAGCCTGCTGATCACCCTGCCCGGCGCGGATGCGGCACTGCGCCCCGCGCTGCTGATGGCGCATCAGGATGTGGTGCCCGTCATTCCCGGCACGGAGGCGGTCTGGCGGCATGGCCCGTTCAGCGGCGACCTCGAGGACGGCTATATCTGGGGCCGCGGCGCGATGGACATCAAGCAGATGCTGATCGCCATCATGGAGAGCGCGGAATACTGGCTGGACCGGGGGCGAACGTTCCGCCGGACGCTGTACCTGGCCTTCGGCGAGGATGAGGAGAGCGCGTCCCAGGGCGCGGCCGCCATCGCGCGGACGCTCGCGGCGCGCGGGGTGACGCTGGAATACGTGCTGGACGAGGGCTCGGGCGACGTGATGGACGCCGCGGACTACGGCGCGCCGGGGACGCTGGTCTGCACGATCGGCCTGTATGAAAAGGGCTACGGCGACCTGCGGCTGCGCGCGTCGTCGCGCGGAGGCCACAGCTCCAATCCGTTCCACGGCACGTCCCTGGGCGACCTGGCGCGCGCGATGACCGCCATTCTGGACCACATGCCCCCGCCGCGGATGTCGGACGCGGTCCGGCGGACGCTGCTGACGCTCGGCCCGCGCATCACCGAAATGCCGATGGCGCAGTGGGCCCGGGATCCGCAGCGCTACGAAAAGGAAATCCTCGACTGGTTCTGCGCGCGCGAAAGCCTGTACCACCAGGTGCGGACGACCGCCGCGCCGACCATGATCACCGGCGGCGCGCCGGCGGCCAACGTGATGCCGCGAGACATGCAGGCGGTGATCAACCTGCGCATGATCCCGGAGGACACGCCGGACGCCCTGCTCGGGAGATTCCGCGCGGCCGTTGGCGACCGCGTGCAGCTGGACTGGCTGCAGCAGATTTCCGCCTCGGTCCCGTCCGATCCCGAGGCCTACGGCTACCGCCGCCTGCGCGAGACGCTGGAACGGTATTTTGACCGGCTGGTGTTTATCCCCGTGCAGAACAAGGGCGCGACCGACGCGCGGCAGTATGAGCGCCTGTGCCGCTGTGTGCTGCGCTTCGGGCCCTTCCTGGAGGAGGAAGACATCTCGCGGGAGGGCATTCACGGCGTCAACGAACGCATTTCTGTGCGCGCGTTTGCACAGGGCATCCGCGTGCTGACCCATCTGATCGAAACGACCTGCCTGAGCAACGGAGCGGCTGAATGAACGAACGCCTTTGGAACATTATCGTCGAATCCTTTCCCAAGCTGCTTGAGTACGGCCTCAAGGTGACCGTACCGCTGACCATTTTATCCTTTATTCTGGCGCTGGTCATCGCGGTGATCGTCGCCATGATCCAGTACGCGAACGTCAAGCCCTTGCTGCCCGTCTGCCGCTTTTACATCTGGCTGATCCGCGGGACGCCGCTATTGGTGCAGCTGTACGTGGTGTTTTACGTGCTGCCGGAAATCGGCATCATGCTGGACGCCTATCCGGTCGCGGTGATCGTGTTCGGCTTCAACGAGGGCGCGTACATGGCGGAAACCATCCGCGGCGCGCTGGAGAGCGTATCCGTCGGCCAGATGGAGGCGGGCTACTGCGTGGGCTTCAACTATCTCCAGACCATGTGGCATATCGTGCTGCCGCAGGCCTTCCGCACGGCGTTCCCCGCGCTGTCGAACTCGCTGATCTCCATGATCAAGGGCACCAGTCTGGCCAGCACCATCACGGTGCGCGAAATGCTGACGGAGGCCAAGGTCATCAACGGGCGCGTGATGGAAACCGGCGGGCTGTACGTGGAGGTCGCCGTGATCTACCTGGCGTTCTGCACACTGCTGACCTGGCTGCAGCACGCGCTTGAGCGCCGGCTCGCCCGGCATGGAGGGACCGTCAAATGATGCTCGAAGCCAAGAACGTGCGCAAATTTTTCCACGGCGAGGAAATCCTCAAGGGCATCGACCTGCAGGTGGAACAAGGCGACGTGGTCGCCATCCTGGGCCCGAGCGGCTCGGGAAAGACCACCTTCCTGCGCTGCCTGAACTTTCTGGAGCGCGCGGACGAGGGCGAGCTCACCTTCGACGGCGAAGCGTACCCGATGGCGACCGCGACGCACCAGCAGATCGCGCGCCTGCGCCGGAAGACGGCCTTCGTGTTCCAGAACTATAACCTGTTCCTGAATAAGACCGTCCTGCAAAACGTGACCCTGGGGCTGATCGTCGCCGGCAAGATGAAAAAAGCGGACGCGAAGCGCGTCGCGGTGGACGCGCTGACCCGCGTGGGCATGGCGGACCGGCTGGACAGCTATCCGTCGCAGCTCTCCGGCGGGCAGCAGCAGCGCGTGGCGATCGCCCGCGGCCTGGTCTCCAACCCGGAAATCATCTTTTTCGACGAGCCCACCAGCGCGCTGGATCCCGAGCTGATCGGCGAGGTGCTGGCGGTCATGCGCCAGCTGGCCCGGGACGGCATGACCATGCTGGTGGTGACGCACGAAATGGATTTCGCGCGCAACGTGTCCAACCGGGTCATGTTCATGGACGGCGGCCGGGTGATCGAAACCGGCCCCTCGCAGGCGTTTTTCCAGGCCCCGCGCGAACAGCGCTCGCGGGACTTCCTCCGCTCCATTCAGGATGCCAGACAATGACGGGGGATGACCGCGCATGATCGACACAAGGCTGTTATCGCTGCTGGCCGTCTATGAAACCGGCAGCTTCACCCGCGCCGCGCAGCGGGTCAACCTGTCGCAGCCGGCGGTCAGCCAGCACATCCGCCAGCTGGAGGCCGAGCTGCACGCGCACATCTTCGAGCGCGCGCACGGCTCGCTGCGCCTGACGCGTGAGGGCGACATCATCGTCAAGTACGCCCGGCGCATGCAGGCGCTGACCAATAATCTGAAGGAAGACCTGGCGACAGAGCGCACGCAGGTGACCAGCCTGACCGTGGGCATCACGCACACCGCCGAGAGCAACGCGATCGCCGAGACGCTGGCCCGGTATGTCAGCCTGCGCGAGCATATGAGCATCAAAATGATCACCGGCCCGGTCGGCGAGCTGTTCGAGGCGCTGAAGAACTACGAGCTGGACCTGGCCATCGTGGAGGGGTCCGTCTCCGACCCGCGGTTCCATTCCGTCATGCTGGACACGGACTGCCTGATCCTCGCGGTCGCGCCGGAGCACCCGCTGGCCGGGCATACCATGATCACCATCGACGAGCTGAAGCGGGAAAAGCTCATCCTGCGCCTGCCCGACTCCGGCACGCGCAGCCTGTTCATTTCCGCGCTGGAGACGCATAACCTGCACCTGAACGATTTCAACGTGGTGCTGGAAATCGATAACATCGCCACCATCAAGGACCTGATCCGCCGCGGCTTCGGCGTGTCGGTGCTGGCCCGCAGCGCGTGCATGGACGAGCTCGGGAAGAAGAAGATCGTCGCCCTCCCCATCGAAAACCTGACCATGATGCGCGAGGTCAACCTGGTGTATTCGTGCGATTTCGACCATCCGGAGCTGCTGCGCGACATCGTCCGCTGCTACAACGACCTGAGCCGCAGCCCGTCGGTTCAGAGTATGTAAAAATACGCCCGTGCAGAGGATTTGCTTTGACGAACGTCAGCGTTTGTGATATGCTGGACGCAACCATTCACACGTGCCGGCGCCGGCACGAACGAAACGGAGGATGACACGATGGCAACACTGCATAACACGGCCAAGCCCGGGGATTTCGCGAAAACCGTCCTGATGCCGGGCGATCCGCTGCGCGCCCGCTTTATTGCGGAAACCTACCTGGATCACCGGGTGCTGGTGAATGACGTGCGCGGCATACAGGGCTATACCGGCGAATACAAGGGCAAGCGCGTTTCGGTCATGGCCTCGGGCATGGGCATGCCGTCCATCGGCATTTATTCCTACGAGCTGTATCACGATTACGGGGTCGACAACATCATCCGCGTGGGCTCCGCCGGCCTGATCGACGAATCGCTGAAGATCCGCTCCATCGTGGCGGCGATGAGCGCGTATTCCAATTCCGCGTACGGCAATCAGTTCAATTTCCGCGGGAATCTCGCGCCGTGCGGCTCCTATGAGCTGCTCACCCGCGCGGACGCCGCGGCGAAGCAAATGGGCATCCAGCTGAGGATCGGTCCGGTCTATTCCACCGATACCTTCTACGAAGAAAACAGCCAGACAGACGTGCTGCAGAAACTGCATGTCCTGGCGGTGGAAATGGAGGCCTACGCCCTGTACCTGAACGCGGCGCGCGCCGGCAAAAACGCGCTGGCGCTGCTGACCATTTCGGATAACCCGTATACGCGCGAGTCCTGCACGCCGCAGCAGGTGCGTGAAACCTTCACGCAGATGATGGAAATCGCGCTGGAAATCGCCTGACCCCCGTCAGGGAAATCGAGGTAAGAGCATGCGAAAACTGTATTCCCTGTTCGCGCTGCTGGTCTGCCTGTCGCTGGCGGTGCCGGCGCTGGCGGCCCCGTGCCGGGACCCGCGCACGGTATCCGTCGCCGGCCCGACGCTGGAGACGGCCGTATCGCTGTTTGGCGGCGCCGCGCTGATGCGCGACGTGGACGCGCTGGCGGAAGGCGCGCCCGTACCGCAGGCGCTCACCGAGGGCGCGCTGCTGCTCGGCTACGGGCGGCACCTGCTGCCCGGTACGGACGGCGACCCGAACGACGGCGCTGAAACGGTGGACGCCGCGGCGCTGAGCGCGCTGCTGCCCGGGCTGTTCGCCGGCGCGGCGGACGTGCCCGTGACGCCTTCGTGCCCCTGCATCACGCGTACGGGCGACACGCTGGTCTTTGACGTGACGGACGTCGATGTGGAATCCGCCACGGGCGCGTATATCTTCTCGTCCTGGCAGGACGGCGCGCGCGTGACGGTGCTCGCCGACCTGTACAGCGCGATCGCCTATTTCGGCGAGGACATGGACGCCATTCCCGAGGACTGCGTCACCTGGATGCGCACCGCGCAGCTGGTGCTGGAGGAAAGCGAGGTTTCCCCGCTGGGCTATCGCCTGGTCTCCCTGGCGGCGTATCCTGAATGGCTCGATGGCACGGTCAGCGAATGGACGATGACCCTGGGCGAGGATTACGAGGTTTCCCTGCCTTCCTTCCTTTCGCTGGCCTCCTCCGAGGATGGCGTGGACCTGTATGTGGCCGACGGCGTCAGCGCGCAGCTGACCATCCAGACGCTTCCCGCCACGGGCGCGGACCCGCTGGCGGCCGCGCGCGCGGAATACGCAGCCGCGTATCCGGACGCCGCCATCGTCATGGAGCCTGCGCTTTCGTATTTTACCGCGGAAACGGACGGTGCTTACGCCCTGTATATCTGCCCGGAGGCCTCCGGTACGCTGCGTGTCCTGACCCTCACCTTCCCCGGCGAACGGCAGTATGAGTTCTCCTTCTACGGCGAAATCATCCGCAACTCGTTCTGGTGCGAGGGAATGGGGTTAGGCTGACGTGACGTGTTCAGTCTGCGACTGAACAGTCACCGCATGGGGGACTGGCGTCCCCCCTACGGAACCCCCCAGCACCCTTGCCTGTCGTCCCTTCGGGACTCC
>CAMNEH010000132.1 GCA_946536315.1 uncultured Clostridia bacterium | reverse complement strand
AGATCATGCGGCAGCTGGGCCGGAACATGGCGTGGTTCCTGAAGCTGAAGGAAGCGGGCAGCCAGGCGGGCATTCCGCTGCCTGAGCAGGAAGACACGGTGTTTACCAATTTCATCCGATAATCACCGGCGCACGTCAGGGCAGCCGGAGCGCCCCGGGAGATATATGCCTTCACCACTCAGAATCGCGGACGACACTGAAAAAGCCGTCTGCTCAGCCATCTGTCAGCGCGACGGGATCAAGGCCCGGGAGATCGCCGCGCTCCTTTCCCTGGACCGCACGACGGTGAACCGTATCCTGTATTCCTCTCCCCTGCTGCACGAGATCTGCTGGCAGGACGCGGACTACCGGTGGCACGGTATCATCCGTCAGGCGCGACCGCACTGGGGCTTGCAGGAATACGCGGGCTATTACGGCCTGGTCAAAGAGTTTATTGCGCTGAGCGAAGAGACGTGGATGGACCGAATGGCCGAGGGCTGCGCCAATATCGGCCGGAGCCTGAATGACACCCGCGGCGTGATCCACTCCTTCCGTGACTGCAGGACGCAGATGATCCGCCTGTTCGACGATCTGAGGCAGATGCTGGGCCGCCGCTGCCTGGACTGGGAGGTGGCGTTCGAGCTGCGGCTGAAGCGGGCGCGGCACGTACGCATTTACGCCGACGTCCTGGTGATCACCGAGGACAAGGTGTTCTCCCTCGAATTCAAGATGAAGGACAAAATCAACCCTGAGGAAGTTGGCCAGTCGGTCAAGTACAGCCCGTATCTGGAAATCATCTTCGGCCCGCGCTACGACATCATCCCGGCGCTGGTGCTGACCGGAGCATCGGAGCTGTTCGAATTTGTCCGCGTCGGCCGCGAGGACGCCGTCCTGCCGGTATGCTCGGGCGACATGCTGTTCAACGTGTTTGACGAGTACCTGAAATTTCTCTCGCCATAGCCCGGCGGCGCCGGCAGGAAAACGGCCCCGCGCGCAGAACCATATGATGGCGTTTTCCGGTCATCCCATCCGCGGCCCTGACGCCGCCCGGGAAAACGCGAAACTGAAGAAGGAGCAGATCGGGCGCACTGACGCGACGTGCCCGATCCTATATCACAATGATGGATACAACCTACCGTTTGCTGGTCATCAATCCCGGCTCCACATCCACCAAAATCAGCCTTTTTGAGAATGAGAAGGAGCTGTTTCAGCGGAGCCGCTTCCACGATGCGCCGGTCCTGCTGCAGTTCCCCCATGTCAACGCTCAGGTGCCCTTCCGCTACCAGGTGATCCTGGACATGCTGGCCGAAGAAGGCGTACAGCCCGCGGACATCGACGTATTCGTCGGCCGCGGCGGCAGCGCGTGCACCCAGCCCAGCGGCGTCACCGTTATCGATCAGAAGCTGTATGACGACACCGAAGCGGCCGTGGGCGGCAGCGAGCACGCCGCCAAGCTGGGCGTCATGCTGGCATGGAAGTTTGCCAACGATTACCATAAGCCCGCCTATACCCTGAACCCGACCAATGTGGACGAATACTGCGATTACGCGCGGCTGACCGGCATCCGCGGGCTCTACCGCGCCGGTCATTCCCATGTACTGAACCCGAAGGCGGTCGCCACGGCGCACGCGGAGTCGCTGGGCAAACGGTATGAGGACTGCAATTTCATCGTGGCGCACATCGACGGCGGCGTGACCGTCAGCGCGCACGACCACGGCCGCATGATCGACGGCACCATGGGCGCGGACGGCGAAGGCCCCTTCGCGCCCACGCGCATCGGCAGCGTGCCGGTGCTGGCGCTGCTGGACTATATCGAGTCCCATTCCACTGATGAGGTGCGGCGGATGTGCTCCAGGTCCGGCGGATTCGTCAGCCTGTTCGGCACCTCCAATTCCGACACCGTCCACGCGTTGGTGGATCAGGGCGACAAAAAAGCGACCCTGGTCTGGAACACCATGATCTACCAGATTTGCAAGCACATCGGCGCGATGAGCGCCGTGCTCAGCGGCCAGGTGGACGCCATCCTGCTGACGGGCGGACTGATGCGCTTTGACGACATCGCCGAAGGCATCCGCGCGCGCTGCGGCTGGATCGCCCCGATCTGCGTATATCCCGGCGAGATGGAGCAGGAGGCGATGGCCTTCCCGGTGCTGAAGGTACTTCGCGGCGAAGCCACCGCAATGACCTACAGCGGGAAAAACGTGTGGCAGGGCTTTGAGGGGATCACATTCTGATGTTTTCATCCTGCTCTGGAGGCGTCCGATGAACCGGCCTGAGAACGTGATCGAAGCGGCGGTCGATTATGTCCGCGAGCTGTTCAGCGCCTGTCCAGGAGGCAGTCATGACGCCGCGCACACCCTGCGCGTATACCGGAACGCGCGCATGATCGCCGCGCGGGAGCCGGACTGCGACACATTTGTCGTCGCCCTGGCGGCCCTCCTGCACGACGCGGACGATCATAAGCTGTTCCATACGGAGGACAACGCCCATGCCCGCGCCTTCCTGACAGACCAGGGGGTGGACGCGGACACCATGGAGCGGATCCTCGCCGCCATCAACGCCGTTTCCTTCAGCCAGAACCGCGGCCGGCGGCCGGAAACCGCGGAAGGGCGGATCGTGCAGGACGCGGACCGCCTGGACGCCATCGGCGCGGTGGGCATCGCGCGCACCTTCGCCTTCGGCGGGGAGCATGGCCGCAGCCTGGACGATTCCATCCGGCATTTTTATGAGAAACTGCTGCTGCTCAGGGACGAAATGAACACCCCCACTGCCCGGGAGCTGGCGGAAGCGCGGCATGCCTACATGGTGGGTTTTTTAGCGGAATATGCAAGGGAAACGCCGTCCTCCTGATCCGCCCGCCCTTCCCCAATCGCACGAGGCCCATCCGAACCGGATGGGCCTCGCTGTTAAATGCTTGATGGCGGTCGTTTGATTATTTGGCGTACTCCACCGCCTGCTGGCCGGCGATGCGGCCGAAGACGACGAAATCGGCCACGGCATTGCCGCCCAGGCGGTTGGCGCCGTGCACGCCGCCGGTGACCTCGCCCGCCGCGTACAGGCCGGGGATGATCTCGCCCGCGGTATTCAGCACCCGGGTGTTCTCATCGATTTTCAGACCGCCCATGGTGTGATGAATGCCAGCCGTCACCTTAACCGCGTAGAACGGCGCGGTATCCAGCGGCGCGGCGAAGCTGGTGCGGCCGAAGTCCGGGTCGCTCTTTTCCGCCACATAGCCATTCCACTTTTCCATCGTGGCCGCAAACGCGTCGCCGGGAATGCCGAGCGCTTCCGCCAGCGCTTCATAGCTGTCGCCCTGCAGCATCAGGCCGCGGGTGATATAGCCCTGAATGACGGAAGAAGCGTCCACCATTTTCTGGTCCACCACCAGCCAGGAGAAGGAACCGGGCTGGGCGATTTCAGCGGCGGAGACCACGTCGCGGGTACCCACCTCGTCGGTGAACCGCTCGCCGTTCGCGTTCACCAGTATCGCGCCGTCGCCGCGCAGGCCCTCGGTGATCAGGGAAGCGGTATCCGCCTGCACGGTGGGATGAATCTGCACCTGCTCCATATCCACGGTGGCCGCGCCGAGGGCTTCCGCCATCCGGATACCCTGGCCCTGGATGCCGGAGGCGTTGGTGGTCATGAAGCCGGCCAGCTGCGGCGCGTACTGGACTACCATGTCAAGGTTGGCGCCGAAGCCGCCGGTGGTCAGGATAACGGCCTTCGCGTTCACGGTGACGGTGCTGCCGCCCTTTCCGGTGGCGACGACGCCGCAGGCGGCGCCATTTTCATCCGTCAGGATCTGGGTGGCCGTGGTATCGGTGAGCAGGGTGATACCGTCGCGGGCTTCGCAGGCTTTCTCCAGCAGGGGCACCGTATAAGCGCCAACGGAAACCACCTTGCCCTCCGCGTTGACCGGACGATGGATGCGCTTCACGGACGCCCCGCCGAACGCGGCCACTTTGTTCAGGTCAATGCCGATGCTGCTCAGCCAGTCGATCGCGGCGGCGCTGTTGCCAACCAGGGTATTCACCAGCGCGGGATCGTTCAGACCCTTGCCGCCGATCAGGGTGTCCAGCGCAAACAGCTCGGTGGAATCAAAATACCCTTCGGGCGCGGCCTGCCAGGCGTCCCACTGCGTCTTGACCTCCGCCGCAAGCGCGGTGATGGCCGCGTTGTCGGCATAGGCTTCCGCCGCGGCCAGCGTCTTTTCCACACCGGCGGACTCGCCAAATTCGTTCTTGTCCTGGTACACGGTCTTGGCCGCGTTCATGCCGCCGGTGGCCTTGACGGAGTTGCCGCCCACGGCAGGCTGGCTTTCCAGGACGACCACGGTTTTGCCGGCGTCCGCCGCGGTGATCGCGGCCACCATGCCCGCGCCGCCCGCGCCGACCACTGCGATGTCGGCATCGTAGGTTTCGTCGCTGGCCTCCGCGGCCTCGGCCTCACGCATGTAATCATCAGGGTTCACGCCCGCGTTTTCCAGCGCCTGGCGCGCCGCCTCGATCACCGCTCCGCGGGTCACGAAGGCAAAGGTCGCGCCGGCATAGGTATCCACGATGCCGTTCGCTTCCACAAACGCCTGGGGCCACTCCTGCACAACCTTGCTGCCGATGCCTTCGGTTTCGGCATCGCCCACGATTTCCGCGATGGTGATGACGCCGTCGGCCAGCGTCAGGTTGACGGTAACTTCACCGCCAAAGCCCTGAGCCACGCCCGTACCGACCGCCACGGCGGTCTCAGTCGTCGTGTCGGCAGCCAGCGCCGCGGGCATCACGCCCAGCAGCATCGCCAGCACGGTCAGCAGTGCGAAGATACGGTACTTCATTGAGATATCCTCCTTTAAATGTTCAACTCGGGCGTCCACACAGGCCCTCGCTCTCCTTTCGCGAACCCTGAGCGAAGCGCGGCAGACGGCGCCGGTTGCTATACGTATTATACCGTAACCGTCATGCTTTTTCAACTTTTTTGTCATGCGCAGGCGATGTCTCCGCGGCGCCGACAAAAAATATAACGGCAAGCGCAAAAAGCGGCATGCCGTTTTCGTCAAATAGAGTGAAAGGAGGGCGGGGAACGATGGACGATGTCAAGGGCCCTGGCACACCGGAATTCTTTGAGCGTCTGGTACAGACGTATCAGACGCCCCTGCGCCGGCTGTGCTGTGTGATGCTGAAGGACGCGCAACAGGCGGATGACGCGGTGCAGGAGACTTTTATCAAGGCATACCGATCGCTGAATGCTTTCCGTCAGGACAGCAGCGAAAAGACCTGGCTGACCCGGATCGCGGTGAATACCTGCCGGGATATAATGCGCTCACGCTGGTTTGTGCATATTGACCGGTCGGTGGATATCGCGGACCTGCCGGAGGAATACGCAGAGAGCGATCCGGAAGAAACGGAGCTGTTCGAAGCTGTGCTGAGCCTGCCGCTGAAGCAGCGGGAGGTCGTGCTCATGTACTATTATCAGAACCTGACGATGCAGGAGACCGCTGAAGCCCTGCACATAACTGTATCCAATGTCTCAAGGCGTCTGGAAAACGCCAGAAAAGCGCTGCGGAAGCAGCTGGAGGGAGGGAACGAAGCATGACAGATGAGGAGCTTCGCACAAAACTGCAAAAGGCTGTCGACCGGAAGCTGTCAGGCATGAAGGATGACCCCTGGCTGGCGCAGCGCGTCATGAATCGCGCTGAAAAGGAGAAACCTGTCATGAAAAAGAAGCTTTCACTGAGTATCGTGCTGGCGCTGATGATCGTGCTGTCACTGGGAACGGCCCTGGCTGCCGTCCTTCAACCCGATTTTTTCAGCCGGGTATTCGGCAATGAAGCCCGCCAGAACGTGGAAAGTCACACGGAAACCTATGACGATGACAAAGGAGGTACATATCAGACGGTGTTCCCGGGAAGGGAATATGTGGCTGTGGACAATGACGCCGTCGAAAGGCTGATCGGCGACCGGACCATGACTGAACCGCTGACGGTGACGCTGAACAGCCATACGTTGACGATCCTCTCCGCCGTGCGGGATGAGAACGCGATGGCGATGGACATGACCCTGGAGAACCCCTCGGGAGAAAAAGCGCTGGTCTACGATCAGGTGACCAACGAAGCCAAGGGCGCTTTTTTCGCGGAAGATTCGGATATCTCGTTCTGGATCGACATGGCGCCGGATATGATCTACGCGGACCTGGAAAACAGCACCGACACCTGTGTCCGCCTGTACTACTACTGTGTGTTCAGGGAACCGCTGCCCGACGGTGTGACGCCCTCGCTGACCGTCCTCCGCGCAGACGGGCCCTATGCCAACACCCCGGATGATCAGCTGCAGATCGACAGTGTCCCCATTCCCGCCAGCCGGGCGGTAACGGCGCTCACCCTGACCTCCGCCAGCGGCCAAAGCATGGTCCTGTCCCCCTTCAGCCTGAAAATTGCCCCGGCGGCGGAAGCTTTGGCATCCTCCGCGGATGCGCCGGCGTCCCTTCCAGACCCGTCGGAACTCGGGGAGATCGTGATCCGGTATGCGGACGGCAGCGCCTACACGGTGCTGGACCGGGAAAACAGCCTGGATAACACCATGTACCTGTGCGGTGGCCTGGGCGGCTCAGGTCTGGATACCGTGATGGTGCTGAACCGCATCGTGGACACGGATCAGGTGCGCGAGGTCACCGTCAACGGCGAGGCCTTCGCCCCGGACGGAAAGTGATCGCTGGCATGCGCCAGCCCTGCCCCGCGATCGAACAGGAGGAAGGGGTGATCCGCCCCTTCCTCTCTCCGCACCGGGCGTACCGTTCGGTACACGTCGTGTGCAGTGTAATCAGCTCCAAAAGCGCTTTTCTGATGGCCTCCTGCTTCTGTTGCCTTGGAATCGTTTTTATCCAAGCTTTTCAGAAAAATCCGCCAGCACCTCGGATATTTTGATCTGCTGAGGGCATACCTGCTCGCAGGAACGGCATTGCAGGCAGGCGGACGGCTGCTTTTCAGGCG
>CAMNEH010000131.1 GCA_946536315.1 uncultured Clostridia bacterium | reverse complement strand
CGGCGATGTCCGCGTCCACGCGCACGAAGGCCAGGCCCTCGAAGCCGCCGGAGTATTCCATAAAGGACATGAAGTTCAGGTCGATCAGGGTATCCATCACCACCACGTCGATGCCGCGCTCGGTGTACAGCTGCACCGCCGCCGCCTGGCGCTGGGGCTCCGTCGTGTAGAAGACCTTCTTCTCGGTCTTTTCGCTGTTGCGGTCCTGATATTCCTTCAGGGTCAGGTATTCGTCCTTCACGGTCCTGAACAGCAGGACGTTCTTCACCTGCTCGAAGAACTTTTCTTCCTTCGTGCAGCCGTACTTGACAAACGGCGCGATGTCGTTCCAGTACCCCTCGTAGGTCTTGCGCTCCGTGTTGAACAGGGCGTTCAGCTTGTCCGCCACCTTCTTGGTGATGTGCTGGGACAGCCGGCGCACGTACCCGTCGTTCTGCAGGAAGGAGCGGGACACGTTCAGCGGCAGGTCCGGGCAGTCGATCACGCCCTTGAGCAGCATCAGGAATTCCGGAATGACCTCCTTGATGTTGTCCGCCACGAACACCTGGCGGTTGAACAGCTTGATCTCGCCGTCGTTGACGCCGAAGTCCTTGCGGATGCGCGGGAAGTACAGGATGCCCTTCAGGTTGAAGGGATAATCCACGTTCAGGTGTACCCAGAACAGCGGGTCCTCCCAGGTGTTGAACAGCTTGCGGTAGGTCGCCTTATACTCTTCATCCGTGCAGTCCTTGGGGGCCTTCAGCCACAGCGGGTGCGTATCGTTGATCGGCTTTTCCTCTTCGGGCGTCTCGGTGTCGAACTCATCCTCCGCTGCCGCGGCCTCGCCCTCCGGCTTTTCCTGATCGTCCTTGGCTTCCTTCGCCTTTTCGGCCTTCTTTTTGGCCTCCTCCGCGCGGCGCTCCTCCGCCTGGCGGATGGCCTCCAGGTCCTCCAGGTAGATCGGGATGGCCATATAGCCGCAGTACCGCGTCAGCACCTCGCGCACACGGGCGCCCTCCAGGAATTCCTTCTCGTCGTCCATGATGTGCAGGGTGATGGTGGTGCCGCGCTCGGTGCGTCCGCCGTCGCGCATGGTGAACGACATGCCGTCCTCGCTCTCCCAGATCACCGGCTTCGCGCCCTCCTGCCAGGACAGCGTGTCGATGGTCACCTTGTCCGCGACCATGAACGCGGAATAGAAGCCCAGGCCGAAGTGGCCGATGATGCCGCTCTTGTCCGCGCCCTCATAATTCTTCAGGAATTCCTCCGCGCCGGAAAACGCCACCTGGTTGATATATTTTTCGACCTCGTCGGCCGTCATGCCGATGCCGTTGTCTGTAAAGCGCAGCTCGCCCGCTTCCTTGTCCACCGTCACCGTCACGCGGCCCTCGTCCGCGTCCGCGCCGGACGCCATCCGCAGCTTCGTGATCGCGTCGCAGCCGTTGCTGACCATCTCGCGGATGAAAATATCCTTGTCAGAATAAAGCCAGCGCTTGATCACCGGCATAATGTTTTTCGCATCAATGGAAATATTGCCAGACTGCATGTGCATGCCTCCCCCTTCGTTCTCGCGCCGGGCCCGCCCAGCGCGGGAGTATTATACCATCCTTTTCCGCGCATTGCAACAGGAAATTAGCACTCAATAATGATGAGTGCTGATAAAGTGAGTGTACAGCGGAAATACAATCCACCCTATTGACGCCGCGAGGTACGTCTGCTATGATGAGCGCACACCACAGACGGAGAGTAAGTAAGCCTGAACAGTGACCGTACAGAGAGCCGCGGAGGGTGGAAACGCGGTGGGGACGTCAGGCCGAATGGACTCCTGAGGGCAAGCAGAAAGCCTGCGGGCGAGTATGCGAGACGGAGAGGGCGCTCCGTTATCAAAGGCCGGCATATGAACGTATGCTGTCAAGGGGGCGTCCACGGACGCCAAGCCGGGTGGTACCGCAGGAATGTTTCAATCCTGTCCCAGCAGAGGATGCTGGGACAGTTTTTTATTGAGGAAGGGAGGAAGCAGGATGCGCAGCCTGGACGTACGATGGCGGCTTTTGCCGAAAAACCGCCGTAATCTGCCCGATGTTCTCACATCTCACCCAATGATAAGGAGGAAACCATCCATGAAGCGTATGCTCAGCAAATCGGCGGCCTTCGCGCTCGCCCTGTCGCTCGTCCTGATCTGCCTGAACGGCGCGGTCCTGGCCGAAGGCGCGGTCCGCGTGACCATCGTGCAGCCGCTGACCCACACCTCGCTCAACCAGATCCGCGATACCATCGCGGCGCAGCTCAACGCCTCCGGCATTCCGTTTGAGCTGACCTTCCGCAACGCCGAAGGCGACTCCGCGTCGCTGTCCACCATCCTGACCAATGTGCTCAACGACGGCGTGGACATCCTGGTGCCCATCGCCACCAACACCGCGCAGAGCGCGAAGGTCGTGTTTGACGGCACGGACATTCCCATTGTGTTCGCGGCTGTCTCCGACCCCGTCGCCGCCGGCCTGACCGGGGACGACTGCGAGTACATTACCGGCGTCTCCAACAACATTCCCGCCGGTGAAATCGTCCGCCTGATTTCCGATTTCCAGCCCGATTACCAGAAGATCGGCTTCCTTTACACCTCCAGCGAGACCAACTCCGTGTCCACCATCAACGCCGCCAAGGCCTACTGCGACCAGAACGGCATCCGCTACGAGGAGCAGTCCATCGCCAACCTGTCCGAGCTGCAGACGGCGGCCGAGACCCTGATTTCCAAGGGCGTGGACGCGCTGTATACCGGCAACGACAATTCCATCGCCTCCGCGATGCCGACCTACACCGACGTCGCGTACGAATACGGCATCCCGGTCTACTGCGGCGCGGACTCCATGGTGGCGGACGGCGGCTTCGCGACCATCGGCGTGGATTACGTGCAACTGGGCAAGCAGGTGGCGGACATGGTGGTGCGCCTGACCCAGGGCCAGCAGCCCGCGGACAATCCATACGAGACCCTGACCGACTACGCGCGGTTCGTCAATCTGCAGGCCGCGGAGCGCATCGGACTGACGCTGAGCGAGGAAACGCTGGCCAGCTACCGCGTGCTGGTCGAGGCCGACGGCACCAGCCATTTCGGCGAGTAACGCCGGACGGCGCGCAGGGACGGTCCGGCGCCGGGCCGTCCCTGAAGCATGTAAAGGAGCGATATGATGTCCATCATGAGCCTGATCCTGTCCGCCCTGAGCCAGGGCATGATTTATGCGCCGATGGCGCTGGGGGTGTTCATCGCGTTCCGGGTGCTGAACACCCCCGACCTGACGATCGACGGCAGCTTCGTCCTCGGCATGTGCGTGTGCGCCGTGGTCACCATTGCCGGGTACCCGTACCTGGGCATCCTGTGCGGCGCAGCGGCCGGCGCGCTGGCCGGCCTGGTCACCGGGCTGATGCAGACCCGGCTGGGCGTGAACGCCATCCTGTCCGGCATCCTGACCATGACGGGGCTGTATACCGTCAATTTCATGATCCTCGGCGGTCAGTCCAACCTGTACCTGCAGCGCGCGGCGGTCAACGCGCAGGGCGCCCAGACGCAGGTCGCCTGCGACACCATGTACAAGGATTTCCGGCAGCTGCTGGTCAGCCTGACCGGCAACCGCCGCCTGGACAATAACCTGAGCGCGCTCATCGTGACCGGGCTCATCGTGCTGCTCGCCGCGGCGGCGCTGTGCGTATTCTTCCGCACGCGCACAGGCATGGCCATCCGCGCCACCGGCGACAACGAGGAAATGGTGCGCTCCTCGTCCATCAACGCGGACCGGATGAGGATCATCGGCATCATGCTGGCCAACGCGCTGGTCGCGCTGTCCGGCGCGCTGCTGTGCGAGCAGCAGCGCTACGCGGACCTGACCTTCGGCAGCGGCATGCTGGTGGTCGGCCTGGCCTCGGTGATCATGGGGCAGGTTTTCTTCGGACAGCGCAGCGTCACCCTCGGGATCATCTCCGCCGTGGTCGGCTCGCTGGTGTACCGCCTGATCCTCCAGGCCGCGTATAAGGTGGACATGCCCTCCTACGCCGTCAAGCTGCTGAGCGCCGCGATCGTCCTGCTCGCGCTGACCCTACCGCGCCTGAAGCGCGCGCTGGCCGAGCGCCGGGCGGAAAGGGAGGCCTGACCATGAGCGAGCTGAAGCTGACCAACCTCCGGAAAACCTTTGAAAAGGGCACCGTCAACGCCAAGGTCGCGCTGGATCACCTGTCGCTGACCGTGCCCGCGGGCGACTTCATCACCGTGCTCGGCTCGAACGGCGCGGGAAAATCCACGCTGTTTAACGCCATCCTGGGCAAATTCCGCCTGGACGGCGGGCAGGTGGTCCTGGGCGGACGCGACCTGACCCGCCTCAGGGATTACCGGCGCGCCCTGAACATCGGCTGCCTGTACCAGGACCCGCTGCGCGGCACCGCGCCGCACATGACCTTAGAGGAAAACCTCGCCCTCGCCTATACCCGCAAGGCGAAAAAATCATTTTTTGCCGTGAATCGGCGGGACACCGCGTATTTCCGCGACCTGCTTAGGACGCTGCGCCTCGGCCTCGAGGACCGCATGAAAACGCAGATGGGCCAGCTGTCCGGCGGGCAGCGCCAGGCCGCGTCCCTGCTGATGGCGACCGTCGCCGAGCCGGAGCTGCTGCTGCTGGACGAGCACACCGCCGCGCTCGACCCGGAAACCGCCGCGAAGGTCCTCGACCTGACCCGGAGCATCGTGGCCGAGCGCCGCCTGACCTGCCTGATGATCACCCACCAGATGCAGGCCGCCCTGCGGATGGGCAACCGCACCATCATGATGAACAAGGGCCGGATCGTGCTGGACGTCTCCGGCGACGAGCGCGACCGCATGACCGTGGACGACCTCACCCGCCGCTTCCGCCAGCAATCCGGCCAGGCGCTGGATAATGACAGGATGATGCTGGAGCCTGTATAAGGACGGCGACGGCCGCTTCGCAGGGTACAACGAACGCAGCGAATTCACTGTCACATCCTTTTTGGTTTCTTGCAGGATAATCTCCCTTTGCTTCGTCTATATAAGTGGCAGACGTCTGTACGGATGCTGAAAACTTCTGTTGAGTCAAAGGAGAGATCGCCATGGCCAAAGGATTTTCCATGCAAAAAATCGCCGCGCAGGCCGGGCGGCGGTTCGCCGTGCCCGGGATTCTGGCGGGGGTGACAGCCCTCGCGATGATACGGGACATCTGGTCTTACGATTACATGACGGAAATGCCTCTGCTGCCGATGATCCTGTTCTGCGGCCTGTGTTTTTCCACAGCCGGCGCACTGCTGGCGGAGGCGCTGGATAAACCACGGGCCCGTCCCCTGTTCAGCGCCGCCGGCGCAGCTTTCGGCGTCCTGATGATGCTCTGCTTCTCCGGGACAAAGACCGCCGGAACCGTCTGCGGCCTGCTGGCCCTTTCCGCCGCCCTGTTCAGCTGCGCCTGCATCTCCAGGGGTGAACGCCGCGCGGAGCGCCTCGGCCATGCGCTGGGCTGTGTGCTCACCAGCGCCGGGATTTCTACCCTGGTGTTTTTGCTGCTGACCCTGCTGATCAGCGCGGTCCGTACGCTTTTCCTGAATTCCGCCGCCTGGCGGACGTTCGACAGGATCACCGGCAGCGGGGCTGTCCTCTCCTATCTGTTCATCGCGCCGCTCCTGCTGTTCGCGCTGCTGCCGGAAGCGGACGCCTCGGCTGAAAAGCAGGGCTGGCTGCGCAAACTGCTGGCCTGGGCCGTGCTGCCCGCGTATCTGGTCCTGCTGGCCATCCTGGCAGGGTATATTGCCCTGATCCTGCTCCGCTGGGAGATGCCGGTCGGCCAGATGAATCCTTACGCCCTCACCGCGCTGTGCTTCTATACCGCGCTTCACCTGCTGCTCACCGGAGAGGAGAACGCCATCGCCCGCTTCTTCAGGCGCTGGGGCGCCTGGCCCCTGCTGCCGGTGATCGCGGCTCAGGCGGTGGGCGTCGCGATCCGCGTTTCCGCCTATGGCCTGACCGAGTCCCGGATCTACGGCCTCATGCTGACGGCGGTCTGCCTGTATCCGGTGGTCGCGGGCATGCTGCGCAGGCGCGCGAACGGATTTTTAGTGATCAGCGCCGCCCTGGCCCTCGTCCTGGCGGTCCCGGCCGTCAGCCCGCGCACGCTCACCCGCCTCAATCACGAGGCCCGGCTGTATGCCGCCCTTGAACGGGCGGACATGCTGGACGCGAACGGCAGCATCCGGCCTGGTGCCCCGGCGTCCGGGAACGACCGGAGCATCATCTGGTCTTCGGCACGGCTGCTGTATGTGCTGTATGATGATCATGGCGATACGCCTGCAGACAGCAAAACCGCGGACCTGATCCGCCAGCTGAATGCCACGGACCCGGAGGGCAAATCCTCTGTTACGGACAAAATACGCGCGCTGGTCGGCTTTGATCAAGCCGACAGCGAAAACAGGTACCGGCATTTCACAGCGAGAGGCGCCTACAGCACTGACCGTATTATTGGTCCACCAATGGATTCGTGAATCAAGATGCGGCGTGATAAGTGGTGGGAGACAAGGAACGGAACCGAAGGCGTACCCGCAGGTACGGCGAGGTTTCGTGACGCAGTATACCGCCGCTTAGCACGTCGCAGATGATTCGGGAATTTGTTGGTGGATCAATATCGTATCCGGCTTCCGTCTGGCTGAGAGATTCTCTGTGAGCTTTACCGCCGAAAACGGCTACAGCGCCGCCATCGACGGGGATATCCTGAAGCTGGAGACCCTCCTGCCCATGGCGGACTTTGAGAACGAAAAGCTCATCCGGGACGAGCTCCTCCTGGACAGCGGCCGGACCCTCCGCCTCATCTCCATGAGCCAATCGACATGGGGAGATGAAACGACCTACGCCCTGTCCGCCTGGCTGCTGACGCCGGAAGAAATGCCCGCCGCGCAGGACCCGGAGTGATATGAGGCAGCGCGCGGACCATGATCAGCCGTCCGCTCATCCGCAAAAAACCGCTGCGGATGTTCCACAGCGGTCATATAAGAGCAGAAACGGCTGGCGGAGCAGATGAATGTGAACGCGAACGCGGTGCAGGAAGCCATCGCTGAGAATGCCAGGGGGTCAAAGGATCAGGAAGTGGAAGCCCTTCCGGAGATGGTGACAGAGTTCAGCGAGGATCTTTAGACTGACTATTAAAAGTCAAGCCCCTGAGATGAGGAAACTGAAGAAAATTTC
>CAMNEH010000130.1 GCA_946536315.1 uncultured Clostridia bacterium | reverse complement strand
GCTGCCGCCAGCTATGCTCTGTGGCTCACTGGGACTTCTCCCGCCTTCATCCGCCACAGGCGGCGGCGGGATACGTCCCCCTTCGGGTGGCTTCGCCATCCGCCGAATCAATCGGCGGACGCTGGGATTCCGTGCTGAAAAGAACCGATATTGTCTCACTTTACTACACGATTGAATAGCTACAAGAGATCAATAAATAATTGTCCAACATTTATTGTAGCACAGTCCACCCCGGCTGCGCAAGCATTGTTGAACAAAAACAGCGAAAAAGGATCCCTTACGTTGCCGCGTACGTCACCCTGCACACCGCCTTCATATACAGCCCCCTGTCCCAGCACAGCGACTGGCCGGCGATCATGGAGCGCAGGACCCGGCCGTCCTGGTCGGTGAGGGCGACCGCCTCCCCGATCACGCGCTGCGGGTCGCCGCGCCAGGTCAGGGCCAGCGCCTGCCATTCCGCGCCCGTGAAGGCGGCCTTCAGGCCGGCGAGCAGGCCGCGCGTCTGTTCGTCGTCCCCGGTCAGCAGCGGATTTTTGCGGATGCTCAGCGTGTTCTGCGGCCGGGCGGGGACGGCGGCGTCCACCGCGTCGGTCACGGCGTCCTCCGGGTCCGCCGCGCCCTTGGGCCACGCGGTCACGCGGTTGAAGCGAAAGCGCCGCTCGTCGTGGCGCAGGCGCATGTAGTGCGCGGGGGTCAGCGTGAGCGGCGCGGCGCTGTCCGGCCGCGCGGGACGGATGCCCAGCCGCCCCGCGCGGGTCACGCAGGCAAAGCTGCCCCCGGCGGCGCAGACGTGCATCAGCCCCTGGCGCAGGGTGCAGTCCTCCGGCCATTCCGGCCGCCGGAGGATCGTCCGGTCGCGGTTGCAGGCGAGCACGCCGTCCACGCCCAGCCCGGCCTGGGCGGCGATGTTCGCCAGCAGGTCGCTCAGCAGCGCGGGATAGGCGGTATTGTCCCGCCAGGGCGCCTCCAGCACGTTCGCCATCGCGTCATATCCGCGCAGCTCCAGGTACGCGTCGCCCTCGTCGCCGCGCATTTCCTCCAGCGCAAACGCGCCCAGCGGCACGTTCACCGGCCCCAGCGCCGTCGTGACGCGCAGGCCCAGGCGCAGCTGCGCGCCGAGCAGCTCGCGGTCCGCCCGCAGGCTGCCGCCGGGGTACCATTCGTGCGCGGCGTTCGCCAGGCGGATGGACAGCGACGCCGCCGGCGCCTGGCCGAGCAGCGGCCCGTCGTCGCAGCCCTCGTCCACCTGGAAGGAGACGATCTCCCCCGCGCCCAGCGCCTGCGCGCTGCCGTCCGGAAAGACCAGCGCCGCGGTCGGCGCCATTTCCCGGCCCGGCTGCGCCGCCGCCTGCCAGATCGCCGCGCTCATGTCCGCCGCCGCGCCGTCGTCCGGCTCATAGGTGACGGTGACGCCCACGCTGAGCACATGCGCGGTCGACAGATGGCTGCCCGCCCCGCCCGCGCCGCCGTTCGCGCGGTAGGCGAAGGCCAGGGGCAGCGCCGGGTACCGCCCCGCGCTGTCGGGCGTGATCAGCGCCGCGATATCGCGCGTCAGCGCGGGATCGCCGTTGACGGTCAGCGTGCCGCCGGTATAGCCCTCGCTCACGCGCACGCGCAGGACCGCCGCCGTCACCCGCGCGCCGTCCGGCAGCTGGTCAGCGGCCAGCCGGACCGTTTCCCGCGCGAGGCTCGGCGTGGTATACCGCACCTCCCCGCCGCTCTCCGTGCCGACCCAGCTGGATTTCAGGTAAAAGTCCTTCGCGTTCAGATACAGTGTCGCCATCGTCCTCACCGCTCCTTCAGCATGGCGGTCACGGTCTGGCAGACCCCGGGCCGGCCGGCCGCGTCCACCGACTCCAGCGCTGCCTCCAGCGCCGTCACCCGCGCGGTCATGGTCACGGCCTCCCCGGCGAGCGGGTCCGGCAGCGTCACGCTCAGGAACACGCTCCGCGTCAGCGCGGTCAGGACCTGCGCGGCCTCATCGCGCGCCAGGCCGCGCCACTCCAGGCGCACGGCGCGCTTCAGCGCGAGCCGGTCCGCGGCGGTCGCGCCGTCCGCGGTGATGTCCGTCCGCCCGACGCTCTCGTAGCCGACCTGCAGCGCGCACGCCGCCGGCAGCGCCAGTCCGTCAATCGTCATCACGCGTCCGCGCCTCCCTTCCGTACTGCCGGCGCAGGCTTTCCTCCGCCTCCGCGCCGCGCTGCGCCCATTCGTGCCGGTCAAACGGCAGCGCGCCGCGCTGCTCCTCCTGTCCGTAAGTCCCGTTCCGCTCCTGATTCATGCGCTCACCTCCGCTTCCCCGCTGACCTGAATCTCCGCCTCCAGGCTGACCGCCGCTTCCGGGTGCCCGGCGCTCAGCGCCAGGCTGCTGACATACCCCGTCCAGGCGAGCGCTTCGCCGCCGGACAGGGTCAGGACGCACGCGACCGGCGCTGACTGCCGGTAGGCCGCGAGCAGCCGCGCCTGTCCGGGGTCCGAGGGCCGCAGCAGCGCCGTCAGGCGCAGCCCGTCCAGATACCGCCGCGTCGGGCGCGTCACCCGCCATGCCCCGTTCAGGGGCGTCCGGTCCGCCGTGTCCATGCGCAGCGCCGGGCACCGCAGGGCGTATACCGCGCCCACGCGCGCGCCGTCCACCGTCAGGCGGATGCCCGGCCGGCGCGTATACACTGTGTTCTGTGTCATGCTCTTTCACCTCCCATAGTCGCTGATACGCAAAAACGCCGCGAAAGCGGCGTTTTTCACAGCTTGATTGTACCACCCCGCGCGCGCGGTGTAAAGACACACTTTCGCATCACTTTTCTATCAGGTTTGTATCATGTTTGCATCATGTTTGTATCAGGGGCCTTTCAGCCGAAAAAAGTTTCAAAAAAATTTGTCTTCTGACTGCCACCCCGTCCCGGCGCGCGTATCAACCTGTGGAAACACCAAACGGTGCTTCCAAATCAAACAAACGAAAAAAACAAAGGAGATAAAAAACCATGGAAATCATTGAAATGAACGAGAGCATGCTGAACGAGCTGACTGCGGAAGAAATGAACGAGGCGAGCGGCGGCGCGTACCGTCCCCTGCCCGCGAAGGAAGGCTACTTCATTTACCAGATCCACTACCGCGACGTGCTGATCCGCATCGCGAAGCAGTTCAACACGACCGTGAAGGAGATCGTGAAGGCGAACCCGAAGATCAAGAACGCCAGCCTGATCCACACCGGCGATTACATCTACATCCCGATGAAGTAATGCCCCGCCCTCCCGCCCGCCGCGCCTGCGGCGGGCGTTTTGTGTTGCGCGCATCCGGCGCACCGCTGCGGCGTCATTCCGCCTCTATCTCTGCAGAGACGCAGAGATAGAAGCGGAATGACGGGACGGGCGGGGCTGATTGCGGTTGTCAGCGGGACGGCGCGCTGATCATGCGTTCTTTGCGCAAAATGTCCAGCCTGGAACGGAGATTTTTGGGTTCCGGGCGGGCAGTCGTGTATTTGTCCACCCGGAGCGTCGCCTGCAAATTCCCGGCGCTGGAACGGTCTTTTTGCGCGTCAACGGCATGCCCGGAAAAAGGGGACCATGACGGCGCTGGCGTCGCCGATACGGACAGACTGCGCACTGCGGGCGTCCCCGCCGCCGATTCTTCTGCGCCGGACAGTTACTGTTGCACTCCTCGATAGTAGGAATGACTGACGGTTGGAAGTCATTGAACTGGACAAGCCCCGCACGCTGCTCTTCGACCTGAACGCCTTTGCTGAGCTGGAAGACAAGTTCGGCTCCCTGGATCAGGCTTTTCAGAAGATGCAGGCGGGCTCCGTGAAAGCCACCCGCATACTGCTGTGGGCGGGCCTTCTGCATGAAGACGAGAAATTGACAGAGCGGCAGGTCGGAGCAATGATCTCCCTGACTAATGTGGAAAAGATCATGGAGCAGATCACCGAGGCGTTGACTGCCGCGCTGCCGGAGGATACCGGGACTGATGGGAATGCCGTGGCTCCCGACCCTCAGTAAAAGCGCTATGGGACTCACTTGATACGGCAGCATCCGGCGCGCAGGAATCTGTGGACTGGGTGCTGCTGTACTATGTGGGAACCGTAGTGCTGAACATGAGCGAGAAAGTATTCTGGCGCAGTACGCTTCGGAAATTGCATGCGGTGTTCAAATGCCATTGTGAGCATATGCCGAAGCCAGCCGGGAAGAAGTAATTCCTTGCCACTGACGACAATCAGACAGAGGCGACAAGAAGCAATGCTGCCGATATTATTACTGGGACAGTTACTGTATCATATTCGCTTGATGAAAAGAGCTCTGCTGCTGTTCCGAGAATGGCAGCGATTCCGGCCGCCCACAGGGCATGCGGCAGTGCCAACTTTTGCCCCCACAGGAGCACGCCGAAACCGCACAGAAAGGATATGGCCATCATAGCGGCGCTGCCTTCCCAGGATTTCTTTCCATCCGTCCACCTGGACTTCACTTTGTGCTTTCCAAAGGGCACACCGATCAGCGCCGCAGCCGCGTCTCCGGTTCCCCACATGAGAATCGCGGCCGCGGCGAGCTGCTGCCTGCAAAACGCGCCCCAGGCAACGGCAACGATCGCGGCTAAAACCAGAAAGATCATGAACATGCTGCGCTTTGCTTCTCCCGGGCTTTTCTGGACGAGCAGTTTTGCGTACCATGATTCTTTTTCACAGACCGTCAGTACCGGATAAATGATCAGCATGGCAATCAAGCAGGCCAGCGCTGTTGCCTGCCAGCTCTGTGAGGTCAGAATCATCAGGGAGGAAAACGTGAAAGCAGCAATATGAAGCAGTTTCCGGAAAACAAAGGACGGAATATTTGTCAGTAAACGAACGGGAACCAGGATGGCCAGCGCTGGAAGAATATAGGCCAGGAAAACCCCGAAGCAAGAGAGTGTCTGAACGAACAACGGAACTTGGGACAGGTACGTCCAGTAGTTCAATACCAGCATCGCCGCGCCGAGCACGGTCAGTACAGCGCCGGTGACAAGGCCAACCGTGCGGTTGTTGACCCGGTTTGCAAAACGCGCTGAAATAAGGCTTGCGGCTGTTGCGACGATGATGCAGATCAGCATCACGTCCCATTTCTCCAGGACGATGGCCGGGTGGATCAGAATGTGGCTGACGGACGCGATCAGCGCCGTGAACGTCATGATGAAGGTGCTGGTGCCGACGGCTGTTTTCAATTCCATGCCGAGGAACACCGTGAACACAATCAGCATCATCATGCCGCCGCCTGTCCCTACAAAGCCTGTGCCGAAGCCGATGCTCAGCCCCCAGAATAAGGACCAGACGACTGCTTTCCAGTCGAGCTTTTCGCCTTTTCGTGATTGTTCCTTCCGGCTGGTATCCGGTTTCACCAGGAAACGGATGCCGATGCAAAAGGTCAGGAACAGGGTAAAACTGCCAAGCACCACGTTGCCAACTATGAAGGCAACGTAGCTTCCTACCGTGCACATGGCCAGGATGCAGATCAGCATGATCCTGCTGCGTTTGAGATCGATATTTTTGTTTTTTGCGTAGGTATAGGCGGTTACCGCAGAACCAAGGATGTCCGATGCCAAGGCGATGGCTGTCGCCTGATATGCGCCGGTTTCTCCGGAGAAAGAGGGACAAAGAACGATCAGGATCGGCACCATGACTGTGGCAGCGGACAGTCCGGCAAGCCCTGTGCCGATACCCGCGCCGAGCGCCGCGATCACATACCAGACATACTCCATCGTCTCACCCCCTTGACAACATCGTTCTTCCTGTTTAAAATTATAAACAACATGTGTTGATTATACAACCGACAGATTTTTCTTGGTGGAATGTTTGTCAACACAGGGCAGAAAAGTGTTGAGAAATACAGGATGAAAGTGTGATGACGATGAAGAAGAAAGAAGACCGGAGAGTTTCCATGACCAAGCGGTTGCTGAAAGACGCCCTTACGGATATGTTGAGGGATACAGACATCTATCATATTTCCATCCGGGAATTGTGTGAAAAGGCTGACGTCAACCGGACGACCTTCTATAAGTACTATGGCAGCCAGTTCGATCTGCTTGCCGATATGGAGAAAGACATGCTTGATTTTCTGTCCAATGCGATTACCGAGCACGCGGCGAATCCAGTCAGGATCATTGAGACCTCCTGTGAGTATATGGAGAACCATCTAGAATTTGTGAGGCTGATCATCAACAACAATGTCGATCCCCTTTTCCCGCAAAAACTGTTTTCGCAGGCGGTTGTGAGAGAAGCCGCTCTGGCGAAATACGGTTACAAGCAGGATCCGACCGAGCTTGAATATCTCTTCAACTTTATCACGTATGGCGCTTACAGGGTGGTTTGCGTATGGCTGAATAAGGATGACAGGGAGGCCCCTCAGCAAATTGCCCGGCAGATGATTCGTTTTATCCAGATGGAATAGACTTGAACAAAGAATATACCTGGCGCTGTCCACACGGGTGGCGCTTTCATCGGTACGGACCAGAAGTACAGCAGCAAGTATGGCTCCAACGGATGCCCGGACAAGAGCGCCAGCGGGATGTTCTCCTACTGCAAGAGCAAGGGCATGGACTGGGGCACGATTGAAAACACCTCTGGATTGGATCAAGAGATTGAGGCAACTCAAAAAGAGATAGATACAGCGGTCGAGCAGAATCGCAGGCTTATCCGGGAACAGGCTGTCACAGGTATGCCGACAGAAGAATTCGATGCCCGCGCCGCAATGCTGAACGAGCGATACAAAAAAGCGGATGAGAAACTTGCCCGATTGAAAGCTGAGCGCGAGGATCACCTCACCAGGGGCAAGGGCATCCGCCGATTCCTGTCCGCCCTTGACGCACAGCCTCAAAACCTCGAAGATTGGGATGAACAGGCATGGAACCTTCTGGTCTCACGGGTGATCATTCGGAGGAACGGATGCGTTGAGTTTGTTTTCAGGGGTGAAATCACAATCACGGTCAGAGCAGCATGATGCCCTGGCCGTGATGCTTTTTTGCGGCGGCGCGTTGCCGCCATTTTTACTATCATACGGTAAAAACCGTACTCGCATACGATGGTGGGTTACTATCATACGATACTGGCTACTGTCATACGATTCTCGGGTACTGGTATACGATACAGGGTTACTACCATACGATACTCGGTTACTGGCATACGATTCTCATTTTATCGTATACCAGTAACCCATGGGGAACTGGAGGTAGAGGGGCTGAAAAGGCCTGC
>CAMNEH010000129.1 GCA_946536315.1 uncultured Clostridia bacterium | reverse complement strand
GGTACGTACGGTGCAATGGGAGGGGCGGGGGCTATTGCCCTCCCTCTACCCTATTGGTTGCGGAAGGTTGGTTTATTCTGCGGTAGGGAATTTGACAGGATCGCCGCTTTCTGACCAGATCTGCCGCATATGCCGCACGGCTTCCTCATCGGCAGCGACGTTCCTGAAATAGGTATACCGGTCCGCCTCGGTGATCCGGCGGATCACGCGGCAGGGATTACCGGCTGCGACGCACCAGGCGGGAATGTCCCTGTTGACCACGCTGCCCGCGCCGATGACCGCGTTGTCGCCAATGCGAGCACCGGGCAGGATGACGGAATTGCCGCCGATCCATACGTTGTGGCCAATGGTGATTTCAATGCCGTATTCGTAGGCGGTGTTCCGGGCGGCGGGGTGCACGGGATGTCCCGCCGTATAGATGGACACGTTCGGCGCCATCTGGCAGTTGTCGCCGATGGTGACCGGCGCGACGTCGATGATGGTGCAGTTATAATTGATGAACAGGTTTTTCCCCGCGTGAATGTGGCTGCCGTAGTCGCAGTAAAACGGCGGATTCACAAACGCGCCTTCGGACGAGCCGAACAGCTGCTTGACCAACGCGGAAATTCCATCAAAATCCGACCTGTCCATGAAATTCAGGCGCTGCAGCAGGCGGCGGCATTTTTTCTGCTCCTCGAAGATGGCCTCGTCCGAAATATACAGCATCTGCCGGTCCCTGCGTTCGATGTGATTCATGCTGCCTCCCTAATAAATCTTGCGCACGGGCTCCGTCAGGCCGTACATGCTCATGAACGCCCTCAGGTCCGCTTCATCGCGGATGAGCATGACCTCCCTGAAAGCGCCGGTTTGCCGATCCTGGAAGCCGGCGGCCTGCTCTCCGGTGCAGATGCTGCAGCGGATGGCCGGGGTGAAGCGCTCACGGTCAAAGCTGCGGACGGGGGAGACGCTTTTCTTGAACAGCTTCATGGGGTCGATTCTCCTTGAAATGCCGCAGGGGACGTCATTCTGCCCGTCCTGAGGGGTGTTATTTGAGGAATCCGTTCACGATCTGCTCCTCAGCTTCCTGCTCGGTCAGGCCGAGGGTCATCAGCTTGATGATCTGGTCGCCGGCAATCTTGCCGATGGCTGCCTCATGCACCAGCGCGGCGTCCACATGGTTTGCCTCCAGCCCGGGGACGGCGAGGATGCGGCCGTGGTCCATGATAATGGAATCGCATTCGGTATGCCCGTTGCAAGCGGCGTTGCCGACCAGCTTGGCGTCAAACTTTTGGTAAGAGCTGTCCCGCGCGACCGAACGGGATACCACATCCGCGCTGGCACCGGCGCCGTTCATGCTGACCTCGTACACGCTGACGGCGCGCTGCTCGCCATGGGTCATCAGGCGCTCGCGCACGACCAGGCGCGCGTCCTCCTTCAGCGTGGCTTTGGTGGTGCGAACGGTGTCATCCACGCCTTTGATCTGGACCATTTCCATCTCGACGGAGCTGCCCGCTTCCTGATAGACCTCGGTCACCGGGTTCAGGATGCGCTTGCCTTTGCCGTCGCCGGAGCCATAGTGCTTTTCCACATAGCGGATATGCGCGTTTTTGCCGACGAAAAAGCGGTGAATGCCATCGTGCTGGCTGTCCTGATTGCCGCAGTTGTCGATGCCGCAGCCCGCGACGATGGTGACATCCGCGTCGTCGCCGATATAAAAATCGTTGTATACGACTTCGGTCAGGCCGCTCTCGGTCATCACGACCGGGATGTGCACGCTCTCGCGCTTCGTGCCCGGTTTGATGCGGATTTCCAGGCCACTTACGTCCGTTTTGGGCGTGATCTCGATATTCGCGGTGGACTGGCGGCCGGCGGACTGGCCGTTGCTGCGGATATTGTACGCGCCTTCCGGCACCTGGTGCAGGTCGGCGACCTCGCGCAGCAAGCGCTTCTGAATTTCGTCAAGCTTGATCATGCCCTGTTCCCTCCTGTTTCCGCGACGCGGCAGTCCGGCACGGCGGATACTGTGCCGATCAGGCCGGGCAGGACGGTATCCCGCGCGCCCTGGGCGGCCACCCGCCCGTCCTTCAGCACCACCACCTCGTCGGCAATGCTCAGGATGCGTTCCTGGTGGGAAATGATCAGGATGGAACTGCCCGCGATGTCCGCGCGCATCTGCTCGAATACTTCGATGAGGTTCTGGAAGCTCCACAGGTCGATGCCGGCCTCCGGCTCGTCAAAGATGGTCAGCGCGGCGTTGCGCGCCAGGACCGTGGCGATTTCGATGCGCTTGAGCTCGCCACCGGAGAGACTGGCGTTGACCTCGCGGTCAATGTAGTCCCGCGCGCAGAGGCCGACGCGGCTCAGGTACTGGCATGCGTCCGCCACGGACAGGGATTTGCCGGAGGCCAGGCGGATGAGATCGAACACCTGGATGCCCTTGAAACGGACGGGCTGCTGGAACGCGAAGGAAATGCCTGCGCGGGCGCGGTCCGTGACGCTCCAGTCGGTGATGTCCTGCCCGTTCCAGAGCACCTGGCCGGATGCAGGCTTCTCGATGCCGGCGATCAGCCGCGCGAGGGTGGACTTGCCGCCTCCGTTCGGTCCGGTGACGACGGTCAGCTGGCCGTCCGGCAAAGTCAGGCTGATATCGCGGATGATCTCTTTGTCCTGACCCTCCTGGTCGACGTTAAAGGAAATATGTCTGAGCTCCAGCATGGGTGAATGTACTCGCTTTCGTTTTTGATGTGTGTGATGGATCAGATGTCATCCTTGCGCTCGAAGCGGCGGCACCAGGTGTACTTGGATACCGCGCTGCGGCAGGCTTCAGGCACAGCCCAGCTGAGCACCTCGGCGATGTAGGGGGGCAGGACGCGGTCGTACTTGACCTCCAGAATGGTCCAGGGCTCGTCAAAGGGCGAGATCGTGGGCACGTGAGGATTGAACATGTCGATGCTGTTCAGCCCGGTGCGCAGGTGCTTGTCAAAGGTGATGCGGACCGTTTCGACAGGGTGCAGGTACGCCTCGCGGTCATAATCGACGATGACGACGGGATGCAGCAGGCGTGTGCGCATTTCGCGGAACACATCGCTCAGCAGGCCGTAGCGCGTCTTTTCCAGCCCGTCGGGATCCGCGGCGATCAGCTGATCGGCCAGGTCGCGCGGGATCTTCAGCGAACGCTTGGAAATCAGGTCGCCGTACTTGCTCTTGCACTCGAGGAAGATGGCCGCGTCAGAATAGTTATAGATCCGGATGCGGTATTTCTGGCGGTAGTAGATGCCGCTCATTTTATCATACAGGGCGTCGTCATCGACGGTGTCAAAGTATAGCGAGCGGATGGCGTATTCCCCGCCGTTTTGGGCCGCGTGCGGGTCCAGGCGCAGCACCGGCTGCAGGTTGCGGCGCAGCACGTCCACCTGCAGCGGACTCAGCAGATATTTCAGCTCATGCCTGAGCGGAATGGCCATGGATTACGCTCCCGTTTCGGTCTGCATGGCGACGATGGTGGCGTCATGCACGCCTTCGATATCCAGCATCCGCCCGACCAGGTCGGCGCGCTGATCCATGCGCACCTCGTAGGTCATCTCGGCGCCGGCGCGGCTGACCGTCTTGGAGCGCAGGCGGCTGAAGCGCACGCTGCGGCGCAGCTCCGCTTCAATGTCCGGCTCGGCGTACTCGTCGTAATGCATCACCAGCAGGTAGCTGTTCGGGTTGCGGAAGTGCACATAGCTCAGCACCAGCAAAATCAGCGAAATGGCAATCACCACGACCAGCGAGATCAGGTACTGCTTGGCGCCGAGCAGGATGCCCATGGTGATGGACCAGAACATGTACACCGTATCCATCGGCTCCTTGACCGCGGTGCGGAAGCGCACAATGGACAGCGCGCCGACCATGCCCATGGACAGCGCCACGTTGGACCCGATCGCCATGACCACCGGCGCGGTGACCAGCGTCAGCATGATCAGCGTGAGAGAGAAGTTGGGGCTGTACAGCACCCCGCGGTAGGTCTTTTTGTAGACCAGCGAGATGATCACGCCGGCAATCAGCGCGCCGAATAGCACCAGCGCTACGTTGAGCGGGGTAAAGTTGCTCAGCTGGTCCGCGAACCAGTCGGACATGGCGCTGCTGCTGGTAAGGTCTTTGAAGCTGACGGTGGTGGTTTCCATAAGTGCCTCCCTGAATAATATGATTGGTTATTGTTTCTTGGCCAGCGGGTCTTCAGGCTGTTCTCCGAACAGCTCCAGCATCTGCGCGTTGCTCAGCCCGAACGCGGACTTGATATAGCCCCACAGGAAGTGGTGACGGCGGTTGATGGTATCGCGCATGCGGTTGATGCGCGTGTTCCAGTAGCCGATGGCGCCGTCCTTGCTGAGCGGGGAGTCGGAGTTGATGGTCTTGTCGTTGAGCGGCGCCCAGCGCTCGAAGTGCATCGCCATTTCGGGCTCGAGGATCGCCTTGATCTGCGTGAGCTTCGCGTTCATGACGTCCGGCGTCAGCGTGCGGTAGATGTAGGCGAGCCGTTCAAGGAAGTACTGCTTCATTTCGGCGTTTTCCAGCAGCTTCAGGAAAATCGTGTTGTTGATCAGCTTATCACCCATGCCCTTGGCCTTGGTGTAGGACTTGGGACTGTCGAAGCTGGACGAAAACATACCGTAGTCCAGGTCGAAGATCAGCCATTTCCATTTCTGGCCTTCGCCCGGCAGCTTATAGAACATGGTATTGCCGATGTCGGAGTTGCCGAAGAACATTTCGATCGCGAGGTAATCAAAATAGCTGTCGATGTCCACGTTATCCAGGATATACTGCAGGTCCGCGGCGTTCTTGCCGGGAGAAGAGGCCTTGACGCGGTCGAGCAGCGCGCGGTATTCCTTGTTGCTGCCCTGTACGGTGGTATAGCTGGCGCGCAGGATGGTGATCTGGTCCGCCAGGTCCATGTCCAGGCCCTCCCACTGGGCGATGCAGAAACGGTCCTTGCGCTCGCGCATGTTGTAATGCCCATAATACTGGCCGTTGATATACACGATGACGGGCTTGAACGCCAGGTGGATGATGTCCGTATCCAGCAGGTCGATCAGCTGGCTCTGGAAGCCGTCGGCCATGCGCGTCCATACGCAGTCGTTGCCGGAATTGCGCAGGTTGAAGGACTTGTAATAGGTGAACGGCCGGTCCTCGAACAACGGATATTCGAAGTATTTAGCGCCGTACTTGGCCTGGGCGCGGATCTTCAGCGTTTTTTGCGGCATGTCCAGACTGTAGTCGCCGCCCAGGGCCAGCTTGACGCCCTGGGAAATCACCGTGCCGGCGCCGTTCTGTTCAAACATTTCGATATACGCCGGGCGCGGGATCTTGCCGAACTGGCGGTAAATCGCGTTGCGGTAAGGAATGCCGCGGGATTTGTCCAGGTTCGGCCCCGGGGTGAACAGGCCGTTGTTCTCGTTGTACAGTTCGTCCGGATCAATGATCACAGAGACCACCGGCAGCGTAAAGTAGGTGTTGATCATGTAGGAGGCGCTGACCGTGTCCGAGGGCTGCAGGCCGCTCTGGAACGCGCGCGCGCGCAGGACCGTGGTGTTCTGCAGGGCGAGGGGCACAGTGTATTCGGCGCTGTTTTCCAGTGTGGGAATGGCGCCGTTGGTGGTATAGCGCACGGTCGTGCCCTCGGGAACGTCGATGGACACCACGATGCTGTGCTCATACAGTCCGCCCTTCAGCGAGAGCACGGGCGTCTCGGCATAGCCCGCGAAGCCCAGGCCGTTCTGCTGTCCCGGCGTCGGCGCGTCATAATAAAAAAAACCGTTCGTCTCAATGGAACGGCCGTAGGAGACATCCGTACGCATCGCGGGAATGTACAGCTTGTCCAGTACGCGGCCGTCCGGGTCGCTCAGGCTGATGACCTCGCCGCCCGCCTTGGTAATGCCGAAGGACGCGTGCGGGCTTTGGCCGGAGCCCGGGGTCACGGATTTATCACAGCGCACCAGCTTGTATTCGCCTGGATAAATGGTCGTTCCCATCGGAAACTGCCACTTGCGCGGCCAGCCGATGTTGTCGCTCAGACCGTACAGGGACAGGTCCACCGGCGACACGCCCGCGTTGAACAGCTCCACCCAGTCGCACGCGGCTTCGCCCGGCGCCGGGGTGATGACATCGGACGAGGCCAGCACCTCCGTGATGAACACCTGCGTTTCGTTGATCTGCCGAAGGTAGCGGTCAGCGTCCGCGATGCCCTGCACGTTGTTGGGCCGGCCGGGCGTGGCCACCTGGAACACGGACCAGACATTGGTGCCGGGATTGCGCGCGTAGGAAACGTCTTTCCCAATGTTCGGCACCGTCACGCGGTCAACCAGTTCCCCGGCGCGGGAGGTCAGCAGCAGGGTTTCCCCTTCGCCGGACAGGCGGAAATTGGTATGCGGAATGCCGTTCTGCTGCATTTTGTTTTTTCCTGAGCAGAACACGATATAATACTGTCCCGGCTCGATGACCGCGCCTTCGGGGAAGAACCACTTGAGCGGCTTCTGCTCGTTATCGCTGAGGGCCACGTCGCTCAGGCGGATGGTGGCGCTGCCGGCGTTGTACAGCTCGATGCAGTCGGACAACTCGCCGTCCTCGTCGCGCAGGCCTGACTTGGGCACTGGCATGACCTCGTTCAGCATCAGGGTATCGGGCTCCACCACGAAATTTGCGAGGTACGCGGTATGGCCGTCATAGGTCTTTTCATATCCGGGGGCGTACTCCTCAGAGCGCCGCCACTGCGTCGGGGTGACGCGCTGATAGCTTTCGTCCGCGTTCAGGGTGGGCACGGTCACCTGGTCGATGGCCACGCCGCGGGCGTCGAACAGGAACACCATGACCCCCAGACTGGACAGCTTGCACTTGGCGTGCAGGGTGCCCGCCGGGTCGTCCTTGTTCACCTTGTCGCAGAAAACGATGATACGGCCGTCGGCGGGCAGCGTGATATCGGGGAAAAGAAACTGTATCTTGTCAGAGCGGTTGGAGAGACCGACGTTTTTCATGGAAATCGGATGATCGGTGCTGTTCCAGACCTCCAGCCAGTCCGAAAACGCGCCGTTTTCGTCGGGCAGGGCGCTGGCGTTGTCGGTCATGATCTCACTCAGGTACAGTCCGGCGGCGGATGAGGCGTCGCTGCCTGAAGCGTTGACCGCCTTGATGACAGGTTCCTTGGGGAGCAGCAGGATCAGGGCGGCCAGAATCAGGCCCATGATGATGATCATCGGCAGGGGGCTGCTTTTTTGATTGTATCGGCTA
>CAMNEH010000128.1 GCA_946536315.1 uncultured Clostridia bacterium | reverse complement strand
GCCACGAGCCGGAGACCGACCTCCTGAGCGCGCTGATCAGGCGCGATCTCAACGTGATCGCGGCGCACACGAACTGGGACCAGACCGTCTACAGCGGCAGCGCCTCAGTCGCGCAGGACCTGGGCATCATCAACCTTCGTCAGGCGGGATATCTGTTTACCGGAGAGTTTCCAGAGGCCCTCAGCGCCGCCGACGTGCTGCGCCGCATCAATACCGCTATCCACGCGCCGGCGCGCGTGTATGGCCCAATGGACCGGGCCATCACCACCATGTCCTTCGGCGGCGGCGCCTACGGCGAGGGTTACCTGCAGGCGTTCGAAAGCGGCGCGCAAGCCTACCTGACCGGCGAGATCCGGCATCATGAGATCATTGACGCCGTCGCGCGCGGACTGACCGTGTTCGACGTCGGACATTACGCCAGCGAAGCGCCGATGATCCCGCGCCTGATCAGCTATCTGAAATCAGCCCTTCCCGATGCCCGGGACGTCACATATTACTGCAGTACACAGCCGCCCTTTGATGGCGCGCTGCTTGTATAAAGGAGGAATCTATGAATCAGCTGAATTTGCTTTGGGAGTACCAGACTGCCGATATCGAGGTGGAGAATATTTCCCGGGAAATCAAGCAGTCTCCCAATCGCCAGCAACTGTTGAAATATCGCGAAAGCCTGCTCGAGCATCAGAAGACGCTGGGACGCATCGAAGAAGAAGTGGTCACCATGCAGGACCGGATGGAAGCGCTCCGCGACGCGATACACCGCATCGAATCACAGATTCAGTCCATTCAGGAGCGCGTCCAGGCCAAAGAGCCTGAAAGCACTGAGGAAACGGAGCGCTACATTTCAGAGGTCAAGCGCCTGATCAGCAATCTGAATGATTACGAGTCTGAAATCAAGCGGATCCGCACCGACAGCACCAACCGGGAAAAGCTGCAGCGCGACGTGAAGCTGCACGCCGCCCGCATCAAAAAGGAATTTGACAAGCTCAAAGAGGTCTATGACACCGAATACAGCAAGATGAACGAGCGTCTGACCGACGCCAAAGCCCGAGCGAAAGATAAGGCGAAGGCGATCACGCCGGCATATCTGGAAAAATACCAGACGATCAAACGCCACAGCTTTCCCCCGCTCGCCCGGATGGTCGGTTCGCAGTGCACCGGCTGCAACATGTCGCTCCCGTCCGGCGTGGTCAAAGACGTTCAGTCCGGCAAAGAGATCGAGTGCGAGACCTGCGGCCGGCTGCTGATCTACGGCGACTGAGCGCCCAGCGCGCAAGACATACCATCTTCAGGGGAGATTAATTGCGTTGAAGAAGTGGATTCAGCGGCAGGCCGAAAAAATGAAAAAAAACCGCTTCATCTTTGAAGAGCTGGTGAAGCGGGATTTTAAGCAGAAGTATAAGCGCACCGCGCTGGGCATGCTGTGGAGCGTGCTCAACCCGATGCTGAACCTTCTGGTCATGCGGATGGTGTTTACCCATTTTTTCGGCCAGCAGACGCCGCACTATACAACCTATATCTTCGCCGGGAACGTCGTCTTCAGCTTTTACCGCGAGGCGACGTCCGGCGGCATGACCGCGCTGATGAGCAACTCGCATATCTTTACCAAAGTCAACGTGCCCAAATACTTGTTTCTGCTGTCCAAAAACGTCTCTTCCGTCATCAATTTCGGTCTGACATTGATTGTGTTTTTCATTTTCGCAGCGCTGGACCGCGTCCCCTTCCACTGGAAATTTCTGATGCTGATCTACCCGGTGATCACGCTGCTCGTGTTCAATATCGGCATGGGACTGATCCTTTCGGCGCTGTTTGTTTTCTTCAGGGATACGCAGTACCTGTACGAGGTTTTTTCCTTGATGCTGATGTACCTGTCCGCGATTTTTTATCAGATCGATACATTTCCCGCGGATACGCAGAAGCTGTTCCTGCTCAATCCCGTATACGCGCACATCCGGTATTTCCGCATGATCGTGCTGAATAACACCATCCCCTCACTGGGCGATCACGCCCTGCTGCTGCTGTACGCCGCGTTATTCCTCGGCATCGGCGGGCTGATCTACAAAAAGAAGAATCAGCAATTCCTGTATTATGTATAAGGCGGAGCGGGCGTATGGCCATCATTAAGCTCGACAATGTTTCCATCCGGTATATCACGGGTGATTTCAAGGATATCGGCCTGAAGGAATATATCGTCAGGCGCCTGACTGGCAATTATCACGTTCAGGAATTCTGGGCGGACCGGCATATCACCTTTTCACTGGAAAAAGGCGATATGCTGGGCATCATCGGCGCCAACGGCGCGGGAAAATCGACCCTGCTCAAAGCCATATCGGGCATCATGGTCGCGACCGAGGGCCACACCGAAACCCACGGGAGCATCGCTGCCCTGCTGGAGCTGACCAGCGGCTTTGACGGCAACCTGACCGTCAGGGAAAATACCTACCTGCGCGGTGCGCTGCTCGGCTATACCCGGGAATTCATGGACCGAATGTATGGCCAGATCATCGAGTTTTCAGAGCTGGAGCAATTCCAGGACCGCCCTTTCAAGCAGCTTTCCTCCGGCATGAAATCCCGGCTCGCGTTCTCCATTGCCTGTCTTGTCAAGCCGGATATCCTGATCCTGGATGAAGTTCTGTCTGTCGGCGACGGCGCCTTCCGTGTCAAAAGCGAGACGAAAATGAAGCAGATCCTCGAAAGCGGCGTCACGGGCATCCTCGTTTCCCATGCCATCAGCCAGATCCGGGAAATGTGCAACAAGATCCTCTGGCTGGATCACGGCCGCCAGATCACCTTCACGGATCAGGTATCCCTCGCCTGCGACGCCTATGAAGAGTTCGCACTCACCAAATCGATCCCCAAAACGGAGGACGACCTGCGCAAGCTGGCAAATGCGCACGCCAGGCGGGTCGCCGAAGAGCAGCTCAAGCGCCGCATGAGCGAAGCGGAGAAGCTCCAGAAGATGCTCGAACAGGGCGACAGCGCCGCCGCGGAAGAGGCCGCGCTGAACATACTGAAAAAATATCACCCCGACCTGCTCAGTCAGCAGAATGCGCTGTGACGCGCCGCCCTTTTCTGCGCAGGATGTCAAACGGGCTGCTCAGCGATCTTGCTGAGCAGCCCGTTTGATATGACAGATGAATTTATGGATTTTCGATGGCCCGGATATCTTCCTCCGGATGGCCAAAGCCCATGATGTTTTTCGCGAGGCCGTCGCCATAGCGCTGCATCATCAGGAAGGTGACATCGATCGTTCGCTCGACGTCCTTGATATCCGGCACGCCATCAGTACAGGGAAGGTCGGTCTGATACCGGATCTGGCCTGTGGAAAAATCCAGCTCAAACTTGCCCAGCCGCAGGCCGTAGTTGGCGCGCATCAGATACTCAGCTACCTGCGGCATCACGTCCGGCGTCGCGTTCAGCGGGCAGATGGCAAAGCACTGAATGTCCCGCTCCTCCACAACGATCATCATGCGGCAGCTGTTCAGTTTGCCCTTCAGGTTCATCCCCATCAAGGCCACGAAACGCTCATCATCATTGCGGCGGACGTCGTAGTTCCATTTCTGGGATTCAAGGTATTCCAGCGTAATGCTGGTCAGATTATCCTTTTGTGACATATTCCTGCCCCCTTTCCCCTGTTATACGCCGCGGCTCAGGCCGGCTGCAGCCCCGTTGTCGGCAGGGTTGTCTGCTCCGGCAGCGCCGCCTGACTGTCTGATGGCTTCAGCGTCAGCTTTGGCTCCGCGCCATGCTCAATCACATCACGCGTAATCGTGCACACGCTGACATCACGCCGTGAAGGCAGGGAGAACATCGTGTCCAGCATCGCGTCCTCGATGATCGAGCGCAGACCGCGCGCGCCTGAACGCCGCAGCAGCGCCTTCTTCGCGATGGCCGACAGCGCGTCGTCATCAAAGGTCAGCGTGATCCCGTCCAGCTTCAGCAGACGCTGATACTGCTTGACCAGCGCGTTGCGCGGCTTCACCAGGATGTCGATCAGCGCGGCTTCATCCAGCGGCTCACAGGCCACCGTCACCGGCAGACGACCGATAAATTCCGGAATCAATCCGAACTTGAGCAGGTCCTCCGGCTGCATATCCGCCAGTACCTGGCCCAGGTGGACATTCTTATCGCCCTCGACCTTCGCGCCAAAGCCGATGGTCTTCTTGCCGACGCGGCGCTCGATGATCTGCGCCAGCCCATCGAAAGCGCCGCCGCAGATAAAGAGGATGTTGGTGGTGTTGATCTTCAAAAATTCCTGCTGCGGGTGCTTGCGTCCTCCCTGCGGCGGAACGCTCGCCACCGTTCCCTCCAGGATTTTGAGGAGGGCCTGCTGCACGCCTTCGCCGCTGACGTCACGGGTGATCGACACGTTCTCGCTCTTTTTGGCGATCTTGTCGATTTCGTCGATATAAACGATCCCACGCTCCGCCGCCTTGATATCGCCATTCGCCGCCTGGATCAGGCGCAGGAGGATGTTCTCCACATCCTCGCCCACATAGCCTGCTTCCGTCAGCGTCGTGGCGTCGGCAATGGCGAACGGCACGTTCAGGATACGCGCGAGGGATTGTGCCAGGTACGTCTTGCCGCAGCCGGTCGGGCCGACCATCAGCACATTGGATTTCTGGAGCTCCACGTCGTCACGTCCCTGACGGGCGTTAATGCGCTTGTAATGGTTGTACACGGCCACGCACAGGGCACGCTTGGCCTTGTCCTGTCCGATCACATAGTCATCCAGCACACGCTTCATTTCCACAGGAGTGGGGATCTGCGCGTTCTCAGCGCTGCCGCCAATATCCGACAGGTCGTCTGAGATGATTTCCTGGCAGAGTTCGATGCACTGGTCACAGATATATACGTTCGGACCCACCACCAGCCGGCGTACCTGGTCCTGCGTCTTGCCGCAGAACGCGCAGCGCGGCTTACGCTCCTTTAACAAATCATTTGCCATTCGTGGTTCCCTTCGCCTGAGGCTGGAAAATCTCGTCAATAATGCCGTATTCCAGCGCTTCCTGCGCGCTCATAAAATGATCGCGCTCGACATCCCGCTCCAGCTGCTCCAGCGGTTTGCCTGTCATTTCCGCCATCAGGCGGTTCATCTTCTGCTTGGTTTTCAGCAGCCACTCTGCCTGGATGCGGACGTCCGTCGCCTGGCCGGACGCGCCGCCGGAGGGCTGGTGGATCATCACTTCACTGTTGGGCAGGGCGAGGCGCTTGCCCTTCTCCCCCGCCATCAGCAGAAACGCGCCCATGGAAGCTGCCAGGCCCACGCACACCGTGCGTACAGGACAGCGGACGTAGTTCATGGTGTCATAAATCGCCATGCCCGCCGTCACAGAGCCGCCCGGGCTGTTAATATACAGCGAGATATCCGCGTCCGGATTCTCTCGCTCCAGGAAGAGCAGCTGAGCGACCACGACGTTGGCGACGTTATCGTCAATCGCGTTGCCCAGAAAAATGATGCGGTCACGCAGCAGTCGGGAATAGATATCAAATCCCCGTTCGCCTCGTCCTGTTTCCTCGATTACATAGGGTATCGACATGTGTACTCCTTATTCTTTGCCTTCTTCTTTGTCTTCTTCGTCTTCCAGACCGTCCACCACCTGCATCATATCGTCAGCGACCTGGTCCAGATTCACCTGATCTTTTTCTTCCTTATCCTCAAGCACGGCGGTGTCGATCATCTTGTCCAGCACCTTGCGCACCTTGACCTCATGGCGGAGATTGTCCATCTCCCTGTCGTTCATGTTTTCGCGATAGGATTCCGGGCTGCGGCCATAGCGCTTCGCGCGTTCCTCGATCAGCTTGTCGACGTCCTCATCGGTCACTTCCGGCTGCTCACGCGCGACGATGGCGTCCATCACCAGCTGCATTTTGACCGTATTGGCAGCCTGAGGACGGTTCTGTTCGTCCACGTCCTTCTGCGTCTGGCCGGTGTATTTCAGATAATCCTCGAACCGCAGGCCCTGCATCAGCATGTTGTACTCCAGCCGACGGCGCATCGTCTCCATTTCACGGGTGATCATCGCGTCCGGAATGTCGCAGTCCGCCGCGTCGGTCGCCTGCTGCATCAGGTCGTTTTCAAGGCGAATGCGGGTGCGCTCCGCGGCCTGGTCCTGCAGCTCCTTCACGATGGAATCCCTGTATTCCGCAAAGGTCGAAAAGTCAGATACGTCCGCGGCAAAATCGTCATCCAGCTCAGGCTTTACCGTCTTCTGGATATCAAGAATCTTCACCTCGAAATCCGCCTGCTTGCCAGCCAGCTCTTTCGACTGGTAAGGATCAGGGAAGGTCACCTGGATGGTCTTTTCCTCATCAACGTTCATACCGATCAGCTGGTCCTCAAATCCGGGAATGAACCGTCCGCTGCCGATCACCAGCGTCTGGTTTTCCGCCGTTCCGCCCTCAAACTTGACGCCATCTACAGAACCGCTGTAGTTCAGGTGAACGGTGTCGCCATTCTCCACCGGGCGGTCCGTCACATCCTCCAGAGTGCTGGCCTTGTCAACATCCGCCTGAATGCGGGCATCGATTTCCTCATCGGTCACCTGATGGATATAGCGAGTCGTCTTCAAGCCCTCATACTGTCCCAGGGTCACTTCAGGACTCACATACACGACGATGGAGAACTTCAGGTCCTGGCCCGGTTTCATGGTGTCCACCTGGTCGATGGAGGGAGAATCCACGGGAATCAGCTCATGTTCGTCAATGGCGGCGTCATACTGCGCGTTGGCGATGTCGCTCAGCGCGTCTTCACAAAAGATATCCGCGCCATACATGTTTTCAATCACCTTGCGCGGCGCCTTGCCGGGGCGGAAGCCGGGAATGCGGATCTTGCCGCGGTTCTTCAGATAGGCCTTCTGAATCGCAGCGTCAAACTCCTCCGCCGGAATCTCAAAGTGAATACGGACCTGATTGCCGGAAATCTTCTCTACAGTGCTGGACATGATGTACTCCTCCGTTCTGATTTACCAGCGCCGCCACTCGGCGCTGACATAATATATTACCTCATTTATACTCAATTGGCAAGGATTAAATTGCCAAAAATTGTCGCAGGCCCGGTGAAGATTGCCCCGGTCTGCCATCAGGAGCACAAAGTCACACATTTGCCTGATAAATGAGCGTTCAAAAAGTTTTTCAAAAAAATCAAAAAAAAGTATTGACTTTTTTCGCAAGTTGCTGTAATATACCAATCGTCGCCCGAACAGCCACGAGCCTCGGGGTGTAGCGCAGATGGTAGCGCACGTGC
>CAMNEH010000127.1 GCA_946536315.1 uncultured Clostridia bacterium | reverse complement strand
ACTACCCGTGGCGGGACTTTCACCCGCTAGAATTGTGCCATGCCCGGCACACCATCAAGGGCCTGCCGCAGACTGGCTGTCTGCGGCAGGCACGATGTTTATGCTGATGTCTCGTCCGGCTCAGCGCCTTCCGCCCCAGCCGCCCATGCCGCCGCGGCCGCCCATGCCGCCAGCACCGCCCATACCGCCATAGCCGCCCATACCGCCATAGCCGCCCATACCGCCGCGGCCACCCATCATCTGATTGGGAAGGCCGTTCAGGGTCTGGCCGTTGGCCGTGATAACACCGCCGACATATACCCCGTTCCCGTCGTAGTCAAAGGTGCTGCTGCCCGTCACATTGATATTCCCGCCGTTCACGTACAGATCGCCGTTCGAATCGATGCCGTCGGTATCGCCTGCGGACATGCTGATGTCGATATCGCCGCCGTTGATTTCAAGGTTCGCCCTGTACGACCGGGATTTCTGCGCGGCGTTGATGCCGTCGTCAGTGGCGCGGATGGTCAGACTGCCGTCGTTGAGCTGGATATACGTGCCCTCGAGGCCCTCTTTGGCGCTGATCGTCAGCTCACCGCCGTCGATCTGGAGGACTGACGTCGCGTGAATGCCGTCGTCGCCGGCAGTGACGCTCATCGTACCGCCGCTGATGTAGATATAGCCGACCGAATCGTCATCGTCGTTTTCAGCGTGCAGGCCGTCCGTACCCGCTCTGAGCTGGAACTCGCCGCCTGATACCCGGATGGAGTCGTTCGCTTCGATGGCCTTGGTGGCGGCGGTAATCACATAGCTGCCGCCGGTTACCTTGAGATCGTCCTTGGATACGATGCCGACGTCCGTGGAGGATATGGTCAGCTGAGCCGTACCGTTCAGCGTGAGATCATCTTTGGAAAAGATGACGCCGTCCGTATTGGTTTGCCCATCCTTCCTGAATGTTCCGGTCACGCTCAGCGCGCTGTCCGCGCTGGTGGTCACAAACACCTTATCGGCCGATACCACATAGATGCAGGGAAAATCCTGATTGGTGATGTTCAGCCCGTCCAGAACGAGCTGCACCTTTGCGTCCTTCGCAGCCTCCACAACCACCGTCACGTTCTGCGCGGCTCCGCTGAGCACATAAACACCCGCCTCCGTGATGCGGAGTTCCTGGCCGTCCGACACCGTGTATGCCGTCGCGCCGTTCAGGTCGGCGGTCTGCTGCAGATCCCGGCTGGTAAACAGCTCGCTTTCACTGTATACCGGCGTATAATCCGCCGCTGCCGCCGGCGTCTGAAAGCCGATCATCATAGTCAGCGCCAGGGCTGTCATCATCGTTGCCATTCTCTTCAAAGTCTGCCTCTTTTTCATGAGGTCCACCTTCCTTTCCTGAAGATGTGCCCATGATATCCCCTGATCCTAAAAAATAACTTAAAAGAATGTTCCTTTTCACCATCTTTTTTGCGGTGTCTGCCTCTGGCATCCTACGGGCAAATGGTGTATAATTCTTTTCGGCGCGGCGCTGACGCCGCGCATTCTCAGACGTATCAAACCATGGAGCGGCTGACATACGGACCGCTCCGGAAAGGAAGTGTACGAACATGAAAAAAATTCTGAGCATTCTGCTGGCCGTCACGATGGCCGCTGTACTGAGCGCCACGGCCGTGCTGGCGGAGGACGCTTTTCCGCAGCCCGAAGGCGGCAAAAAGTTTGAGAATGACTGGGCCATTCAGGGCGGCCTGATTAACATCATCTATGAGGAAGAGGGCTACCGTGTCCTGGTGGACCTGCACGACGGCGACGTGGAGGACAGCGGCCATCTCTGGGAATACAGCTGCTACTACCACGCGGAGGATGATACGCTGGTATCCATCTCCTCCCTCAAGCGCAGCTACGCGCCCGACCCCGCGACGGCCCAGCGCATCCTGGACGAAGCCGAGTATATGGGCACCGACGATGCGGGGACGCAGACCGTGTTTTCCATCAACAGAGATGGCTGCCTGGTCTGGGCGGACAGCCGCGGCGCCGGCGAGGGACTCGCGTTCCGCAGCATCGGCCGGTTCGCGGGTGCCTGGCGCTCCGCGGCGGGAGAGGAGCCAGTCTGGGCAGAGATTGAATGGTCCGACATTGATCAGAACTACTCCGTCTATCTCCACCGCGGCGACGAGGACACATATGCAGAATTTTCCATGACCGGCGAGTACCATCCTGAAACGGGCAAGCTGGTATGCGCCGGTCAGAACGTAGACAATGACGGCGAGCAGTACGAAGCCATCTTCTCTCTGACTGCCGACAGCCAGCTCCTGTACGAAGCGGCCAACGGCATCCTGTTGGAATACGACCTGCTGGGCGGCAGCAACGGCTGACCGGCCCTGACCACCATCGCCGGCCATCTGTCCGATGGCCGGCGTCCTGCTGTCGGTATGGGATTGCCGCGGCCCTGCGCCGCGGCAACCCCGTTTTGATGTTGAACGGGAGAACATATGCAGCTTCTGGATGTTTCCATGCTTTCCACGATCTTTGCCCTGGCCTGGCCCACGATGCTGGAGCAGCTGATGCAGACCGCCGTCCAGTATATCGATACCGCGATGGTTGGCGCGCTCGGCACGCGGGCGACGGCCGCGGTCGGGGCGACAGGCACGGTCAGCTGGCTGATCGGCGCAACGGTATCTTCCCTTGGGGTGGGCTTCCTGGCGGTGATCAGCCAGTCCATCGGCGCGAACGAGCCGCGGACTGCGCGCCGCGCCGCTGCCCAGGCGGTGACGGTCACCCTGGCAGCGGGGATTCTGCTGACGCTGGTCACGGTGCTGCTCGGCGACACGATCCCAGCATGGATGCAGGTGGATCCTGAAATACGGGGCCTGACGGCCAGCTATTTCCGCATCCTCTATTCCTCGATGCTGTTCCGCTCCGCCAGCATCATCCTGGGAATGGTGCTGCGGGCCGCCGGAGACACCCGGACCCCGATGCGGGTGGGCATCACCGTCAATATCGTGAATGTGGCGCTGAACATGCTGCTGATTTATCCGTCCCGCACCGTGACCGTCCTGGGCCTTCGTATCCCCCTCTGGGGAATGGACATGGGCGTACGCGGGGCGGCGCTCGCCTCCGCGCTCTCCTTCGCCTATGGCGGCGTGGCCATCGCACTCGCGCTCTTCAGGCACCGCGAGCTGTCGCCCCGCGGGGAATCCTACCGGCCGGACCCGGCGCTGCTGCGCCGCTGCTTCCGCATTGCCCTGCCCAATATGGTCCAGCGCTTCGGCACGTCGCTGGGGTATGTCGTTTTCGCATCCATGATCAACCGTCTGGGTGAAACCTCCACCGCGGCGCACACCATCGCGAATACCGTGGAGTCCGCCTTTTACATTCCCGGCTGGGGCATGCAGACGGCCGCGGCGACCCTTTCCGGCAACGCCATCGGCGCGAAGGATCCGGACAGGGTCCGCCGCCTGGGGCACTCACTGGTCATTTTGGAGGTGCTGCTGATGGTGCTGTCCGGCGGGCTGCTGTTCCTGCTCGCCGAGCCGCTGGTGAAGCTGTTCACCCAGGATCCGCAGGTCATCCGGCTTGGTATCCTCGTATTGAAGATGGTCGCCGTATCCGAGCCGTTCTACGGCATCCCGATCGTCGTCGAAGGCATGATGCAGGGCGCCGGGCAGACCCGTCTCCCCCTGCTTCTGAACGTGTCCTGCATGTGGGGCGTGCGCATCGTCGGCACCTTCATCTGCACGCGGATGCTGGGTCTGGGCCTCGTCTCAGCCTGGGGCTGCATGATCGCCCACAACGTGACGCTGTTCTTCCTGTTCGGCGCTATCTACCTGCGCGGGAGATGGCTCCCGAAGCGCCCGGGCTGAGCCGCGAAGCGCGCAAATTCAGGGCCCCGCTTTTCGCGGGGCCCTGTTGATTGATCTGATCTTTGCTTCGTCACTGGACGGCGGGATACACCATTTCCGCGACGGCGGCCAGGTCCAGACCGTCCGGATCGATGGTCGATACGGACAGGCTGCACATCCTCTCCCGCGCAGCATCGTACCACAGGCAGCGTTCTACCCAGTCGACTGTGCCGCATTTGGCCATGCCGATGATGCCGGTGCAGTCGTGGACCTGCACTTCTTCCTCATTTTCCCAGGCAAAATACATGCCGGATATTTCCTCGCCCCGCTCCGCGCCGGGCCGGACGCGCATACAGAATTCATCGCCCTCCAGAAAGAACTGCATTTCCGCCAGGTTGACGCTGCGCAGATAGCGGTATACGACATTCTCCGCGTCTTCGGGCACGTTGAACGCTACGCCGCTCAATTCCCGCAGCGCTTCCGCCGTCAGCTCCTCCCACGGATTGGCGAGGCTTGCCACAGGTTCTGGCGCTTCGCCCACAAAGCCGCTGGCGTTTGCTTCGCTGCAGAGGAACCAGCTATCCAGCCTGTCCGTCGAATCAGCCGTCACATGTGCCCACACCAGCATGTCCTCGGGCAGCGCTGACACCGGCGTCCCCGGGCGGTACAGCAGCATTTCATCCCCCGCGCTGAGGCCGTAGGGCGTCGCGCGCACATAGCGGATCCCGTCGATCGTTTCCTCCGCGGCGCCCTCCTCCGCACGCAGCTCCTCGACCCGGAGCTTCCACGGCCCGTCGTCCGGCTGCGCCGTTACGGACAGGCGGCCGGTGAAGGAGCAAAAGTACACCGTACCGTTGGGATAGGTTTCGGCGCTTTCGCCCATTTCGCTGTCATGGTACTCACCGCTGAACGTGCCGTCCTCCCCGATCCAGAGATCAGTCGACCACGCGCCCGCGCCGCTCGTAAAGGTCCAGTCCATACCGCTCAGCATCGGGAAGACCGTATCGTTCCCCTCCGCGCATGCGCCGCACAGCAGCAGCGCCGCGCACAACAGCCAGGCAAAAAATTTCTTCATTTCTGTCTCTCCTTTCGTGGCGACCCCTGTTGGGCCGCTCATATGTATATACGTATGAAGAGACAGTTTTGTTCCCAAGAAATCAGCCTTTAATCGCGCCGACCATGACGCCCTTGACAAAATGCTTCTGCACCAGCGGATACAGGCAGATCACCGGCACGCTGGCTACGATAATGATCGCGTACTTCATGGTCTCGGCGGCCATCATTTTTTCATAGAGGCCAGTGCCGTCGCCCGCCGCCAGCTCCTGATTCTGCAACAGAATTTCGCGCAGGATCACCTGCAGCGGCATGCGCGCGCGGTCCTTCAGATAGATCAGGGCATTGAAATACTCGTTCCAGTGCGCCACCGCGTAGAACAGCACCATCACCGCGATGATGGAACCCGACAGCGGCAGCACTACGCGGAACAGCGTCTGAAAGTCGTTGCAGCCGTCCAGGTGCGCGGCCTCCTTCAGTTCCGCCGGAATGCTCGACTGGAAAAAGTTTTTCATCACCAGCATATTATAGGTGGTAATGCCTGTGGGCAGGAGCATCGCCCAGATGGTGTTGTACATGCCCAGCGACCGGACCAGCAGGTAGGTCGGGATCAGGCCGCCCGAAAACAGCATGGTGAACGAGGCGATGAAGGTGATCGGCCCGCGGAAGGGCGTTTCCTTACAGCTGAGGGGGTAAGCGATCATGGTGGTCAGCGCCAGATTGATCAGCGTGCCAAGGACCGTGTAGATCAGCGTATTGCCGTAGCCCATCCAGATGCTCTGCTCGGCAATGACCATCTGGTAGCTCTCAAAAGAAATATTCCTTGGCCAGAACAGCACCCTGCCCAGCAGCACGTCCTCCGGCTTGGAAAATGACGCGATCACCGTAAAATAGAGCGGATAGGCCACCACGATCATCAGCAGCACGCTCATCACGATGATGACCGCCTGAAACGCCCGGTCGCCGGCGCTTTCGCGGATATGGCCGCCCTGGCGTACATGGAGTTGATTCATGCCGGTCACCTCACCACAGACTCTGGTCCAGCGTGCGGCGGCAAACCGTGTTCGCCGTCACGATCAGGATCAGGTTGACCACGGAATTCATCAGGCCGACCGCCGTCGCGTAGCTGTAGTCGCCCTTCTGGATGCCGTTTTTGTACACCAGCGTCGAGATGATTTCGCTTGTGCCAATGTTCAGGTCATTCTGCATCAGCAGCGCCTTTTCGAAGCCGATGGTCATCAGCTGGCCGATGCGCAGAATGAACATGGTCACGATGGTCGGCAGGATGCAGGGCACGGATACATGGACGATCTTCTGCCAGCGCGACGCGCCGTCCACCGTCGCCGCCTCGTACAGCGCCGCGTCGACCCCGGCCAGGGCCGCGATATAGATGATGGCGTTCCATCCCATGTTCTGCCAGACGTTGCTGATGACATACAGCGGGCGGAAGTACCTTTCCGACTCCATCAGCGGGATCGCCTTCATCCCCAGCGCCTGCAGCAGGATGTTGATCACCCCGTAACGCTGATCGCAGAACAGCTTCAGCATGCTGACCACCACGACGATGGACAGGAAGTACGGGACGTAGGTGATATTCTGAAGCACCTTGCGGAAACGGATACTGTTGATCTCATTCAGCACCAGCGCCAGGATGATCGGCGCGGGAAAGCCGATGGCCAGGCAGCCCAGGTTGATGGCCAGGGTGTTCCAGATGGTGCTCCAGGCGTAATAGGATGAAAAATACCGCGAAAAATGCCGGAACAGCGGGTTGGACCACGGGCTGTCCCAGATGCCCAGCCGCGCCTTATAATCCTTGAAAGCGACCTGGACGCCGAACATCGGCACATAGCAGAAGATGATATACCAGGCCAGCGGCACCGCCAGCAGCGCCAGCAGCTGCCAGTGTCCCAGCACATGCTTCCTGAACCGGCGCGTCCAGGATGCTTTGGGGACAGAGCGGACAGACATGGCGGTCATTCCCTCCTTCTCAGGCACTGATAGAAAAGGGAGAGGGCGCGCCCTCTCCCTTTGAAGTGATCGGAGCGTTATTTCTGGTAGGTATCCAGCCGCTCCTGGTAGATGCCGACCCACTCGCTGAGGCCCATGCCCTCCAGGGTCCTGCAATACGTATCCCACTCGTCGAAGCTCATTTCGCCACGGATGAACTTGGCGGCGCTGGAGCGCATGTAAGTGGTGATATCGGTATCCAGAATCATCAGGCGCTCGTTGACGTCCGCGTCAAACAGGGGCTCGGCGTACAGCACGTAATCCATATACGGATCCAGCGCGGCCTGCGCGGCCTGCGTGGTCGGAGAGCAGACGGCGATGCAGTTGCGGTCGTTCAGATACTGCGGGGAGCCGCCGCCGGGCCAGATAGTGAACTGGGCGATGGTGGGGCCGGAGCCGTTCGGGTTGTTC
>CAMNEH010000126.1 GCA_946536315.1 uncultured Clostridia bacterium | reverse complement strand
GCACGGCCCATACGGTGCCGTCGATGATGGATTCCTGGATGAAGGCGGGGAAGAAATCCTGATACAGGTCTTCAGGGCAGTAATCCGAAACGGGCAGCAGCAGGCCGTCCGCGACGAATTCGGAGAAGGTGTCGATGTTCAGGATGTCCGGGGCGTTGCCGTTGGAAATGCGGGTGGATACTTCCTTGTGCACGTCGCTCCAGGACACCACTTCCAGGTTCAGCTTGATATCCGGGTTCTGCGCGGTGAACAGGTCCACAAAGCTGGAGCCGTTCATGCCTTTGCCCAGGAACCAGTCGCGGGTGTTGTTGCCGTACTCACAGATGATGACATCCAGGGTGATGGGCTCGTCCGCGGACGCGATGGCCGCGCAGGACAGACACAGGCACAGTGCCATCAGTAATGCAAGCAGCTTCTTCATTTGGAATTCCTCCGTTTTTTTATATTTTCGCCGTTCTGCGCGGCGAATGGAGACGAATCAACGATATACACAATGACCCGGATACCAAACATACCATATCACACGGTCCGCCAAATGTCAAGGAAATCCGTAGGGGCTTGATTTTGAGGGCGGAAAGTGCTACCATGCAATCATTGCCCGATCAATGGGTGAAATCAATGGGAGGCGGTGGATGATGGAGTACAGGGTGGTGATCCTCGGCGCGGGGCATGTCGGGTCGCATGTCGCGATGGCGCTCGCTTCGGGCGGCGTCTGCGGCGAAATCGTCCTGGTGGACCGGGTGCCGGGCAAGGCGCAGGCCCAGGCGGACGACGTCGCCGACAGCCTGAGCTGGATGCGCCGGACGCCTGTGGTGCGCGCGGGCGATTACGCCGACTGCGCGGACGCGGACGTGACCGTCTGCGCCATCGGCAAGCCGCGGGCGCCGGGCCAGACGCGCCTGGACCTGATGGCCGACTCACTGGCGATGATCCGCGACCTCGCGGGTAGCCTCCGGCCGTATCCGCTCCGTGGCCTGATGATCAGCATCACCAATCCCTGCGACGTGATCGCGGCCAGGCTGCGCGACGAATTGGGCATGCCGCGGTTTCGCTGCTTCGGTACGGGCACGCTGCTGGATACCGCCCGCCTGAAGCGCATTCTGAGCGAACAGACCGGCGCGCCGCGGGACACGGTGTCAGCGATGGTCCTGGGCGAACACGGAGATTCGTCGTCTATTCCCTACAGCTGCCTGTCGATCGGCGGCAAGCCCGCAGCGTCGTTGCCAGGGTTTGACGCGGCAGACGCGCTGCGGCGCACACATCAGACCGGCATGGACATCATCGAGGGCAAGGGCTCCACGGAATTCGGTATCGGGCATGCGACCGCCGCGCTGATCGGGGCCATTCTGTCGGACGCGGGGGAGACGCTCCCGCTTTCGACCCGGCTGGACGGAGAGTACGGGCTGACAGGCGTCACCTGCGGCGTGCCCTGCGTCGTGGGCCGCCACGGCATTGAGAGGATCGTTGAATTGCCGCTGACCGACGCGGAACGGGCAGCGTTCATGGCGAGCGTCCGCATTCTGAAGGCCTATGAAAACGTTGATTGAGCTGTATGACGAGCGTCCGCTGGACAATGTGCTGGCCACGGAGGTGTTCCGTCCGCAGGAGACGGTGTACATCTGCCCGCCGGAGATCGCGAGGGACAGCGCGCTGAAGGCGTCACTCCGGCAGTATTTCAAACTGCGCGGCTGCAAGGTGCGGCTGACCTTTGTGCCGGTCAGCCTGGTGGACGCGGCGCAGGTGGAGCGGAAGCTGCTCCAAGTGCTGGCGTCGCACGAGGACTGCGCGATCGATATTTCCGGCGGCACGGACGCCGCGCTGTTCGCCGCCGGCGCCGTTTCCGGCAGGGACGTGGCAGTCATCACCTACAGCCGGGGGAAGAACGCGTTTTTTGAAATCATGAACGCGCCGTATGCGCGAAACCTCCCCTGCGGAGTGCGGCTGGACGCCCGCGCCTGCCTGATGATGGCGGGCGGCGAGCTGCTGCAGGGGCGCGAGGACAACCGCGCGCTGCGGTCCCGGCTGGGGGATATTGACCGCTTTTTCGGGGTGTACCGCCAATACCGGAAGGTCTGGAACGACCAGATCACGTATATTCAGAAAATATCACATGCGGACGATCCGTCCCTGCGGGCGGAGGGCCCGCGCGCGGGACGGGCGAACAACCATGCGGTAACGGCAGACGGGGGCCTGCTGAAGGCGCTCGCGGACGGGGGCTTTATCCTCGACCTGTCCATGGACGAAGAAACGCTCAGCTTCCGCTTTTCGGACGAGATGACGCGGTTCTGGCTCAGGGACGTGGGCACGGCGCTAGAGCTGTACGTGTACCGCAGCTGCCTGAAATCAGGCCGGTTTGACGACTGTGTGCTCAGCGCCGTGGTCAACTGGCGGTCGAGCGACGCCAAAGCGCAGGCGGTGACCAACGAGATCGACGTGATGTGCGTGAGCGGGGTCACGCCGCTGTTCATCAGCTGCAAAACCTGCGAGATCAGGACAGAGGCGCTGAACGAGCTGGCCATCCTGCGCGACCGCTTCGGCGGGAAGGGCTCCCGCGCGGCGATCGTCACCGCGGCCAGCGCGAGCCGCAGCCGGCGCGTGATGCTCAAGCGCGCCGCGGAACTGAACATTGAGGTCGTCGAATGGGACGACCTCGTCAGGGAGGACTTTGCCCTGTAGCGTTCGGAAATACAGCCGCCGGAGGCTGCGCGCCGCGGATCACGGCGCAAAAAAGCGAATGACCTGATTGGCCATTCGCTTTTTTGCGGCTTGAATTGTTACGCTTCGCTCAGCTGGCCGCTCTCCATCCGGTAAACGCGATCGGCGTACTGCAGCGCGTCGCTTTCATGCGTGACAATGAACACGGCCTGACCGTTTTCGTGCGCGCAGGCGCGGAAGGCGCTCAGCACCAGGCGCGTGTTCTCGTCGTCCAGGTCTCCCGTGGGTTCGTCCGCGAAGATCAGGACGGGATCCTGCGCCAGGGCGCGGGCGATGGCCACGCGGCGGCGTTCGCCCCCGGAAAGTCCCGCCGCGCGGACGTCGCGGAGCGGGGCAAGACCGAGCCGCTCCAGCCACTGCTGCGCGGCGTCCACGGGGAGCGCCCGGCCGTACAGCTGCGCCGGCAGCAGGATGTTTTCCAGCACGGTCAGGGTGTCGATCACGCTGCCGCCCTGCGGGACCACGCCGGTTTTTTCGCTTCTCAGGCGGGACAGGTCATTGTCGCTCAGGGCGTACAGGTCCACGCCGTCAAGGCGCACCGTGCCCTCGCTGGGGCGGAGCAGACCGGCCAGCATGTTGAGCAGCGTGGTCTTGCCGCTGCCGCTGCGGCCGGTCAGCACGGCGACCTCGCCGCTCCTGACTGCAAGGTCCAGGGGATTCACGGCGTAGAAATAATTGGCGGTGCCTGTTTTGCGGGGGTACTGCTTCGACAGGCCTTCGGCATTGAGATTCATGTCAGGTACCCTCCCGCAGGGCCGTGCCGGGATCGACCCGGCTGAGGCGGCACGCCGCAGCCATGCTCGACAGCGCGGCGACCATGACGGTCAGCAGCACAGTGCCGGCTGCCAGCAGCAGCGCCGTTCCCGCATCCGGCATCAGGTACGGCAGGTTCAGCGCGCTTTCGATGAGCTGGGCGAAGGGGAACAGCGCGAGCGCCGCCAGCCCGGTGCCGGCCAGGCCGCCCAGCAGCCCGCAGAGCGCGGACTCTGTCAGCACCATGCCCGACAGCATCCGTCTGGAGGCGCCGATCAGCCGGAGAACGGCGAATTCGCGGTTCCGCTCCCGGATGATCAGCGCGTAGGCGAGCAGCAGGATGACCAGCGCGAGCGCCCATACCGCCACGATCAGCGCGGTCACGGTGCGGCTGATGCCGGCCAGGCTGTCGGATACGCCAGTGAGCATGCTCCGTGTGCGCACGGCGGTCACCTTGCGCAGGCGGCCCGTCAGCTGGCTGTTGACGGTGTCGATGCTGTACCCGTCGCGCACCTTCACATATACGGCGGAGATCACCTGGTCTCCGCTTTCGATTTTATGGCTCACGCCCTTGTCCTCGGCGGCCTTCAGCAAGGCGTTCATGGTGTCCATGCTGCAGTACACCGCGGTATCCAGGCCGGTGCCGGTGCTTTCCAGCTGCGCGACGACCTTGCAGCGCTGGTCATAGATGCGGATGATTTCGCCCACGCCCGCTTCCACCTTGCAGCCGACCGCCACGTCCATGTTGCCCAGCTCCCTGGCCAGGCTCCGGGAAATCCAGGGCTGCACGGTGAAGTCCGTCTCGGGATCGATGCCGATCACCTGGATCTTGACCGAGCAGCAGTCCGCCTTGAGCGAGGCAAGGAAGGTCTGAGGCGCCGCCTTTTCCACACCGTTGACTTCCAGCGCCTTGTCCAGCACGGAGGCGTCCATGTAAAACGCGCCGGTCGTGCCCTGCAGGAACATGTTCTGGAAGCTCACCTTGCTCTGCGCCTCGGAGGGCACCAGAATGATGTCCGCGCCGAGGCGGGCCTCCAGGCTGTTCAGGCCGTTGCGCAGGGACAGCACCACCACCGATCCGCCGAATACCGCCAGGGCCAGAAACGCGGTGAGCAGCGCGAGCGCGGCGGTGCGGCCGGGCTTGCGGAGCAGGCTCCTGACGGACAGGGAAAAACGCTTCATCGTCCACTTTCCTTCTTTGCGCACAGGAGCGCGCCGGCGGCGGCGCAGAGGAGCGCCGCAGAGAACAGGATGATCATGGCGGGCTGCATGACGGCCCGGCAGCGCATGGAGGCCATGCGGCACAGGCTGATCAGCGTGCCGGGTGTCAGAATGCCCAGCGCGCAGACGGGTACGGCGCTGAGATAGACGCCAGCCCGCGCGCGCGATAAGCAGAGGGCGAGCGCGGCCAGCGCGGCCAGCACGGCCCCTGTTCCCAGCAGCGCCTGCCCGGCCCAGTGACAGGCGCCGAAGGTGCCGTCCTCATGCACGCAGGGGGAAAGGAAGGTCTGGCTCCCCACGGCGATGACGAGGGAGAGCACGAGGAGCAGGAGTGCGGGAATGCGTTCTTTTTTCATGACGGATCACCTCATACGCGGGGAACGTCAGGGCGGATGGGGGAGCGCCGGTCAGGCGGCTCCCCACGCGCTCACTGACCGAAGTGTTCGTTGATGATTTCCCGGGCGACCTTGCCGTGCTCCAGCACGATGGTGCGCTGGGCGGCCTCCGCCACCTCGGGGTCGTGGGTGACGACGATGAGCGTGGTGCCCTCCCGGTGGAGCTGGGCGAACAGGTCCAGCACGATGTTTTCGTTGGCCTCGTCCAGGTTGCCGGTCGGCTCGTCGGCCAGGATCAGCTCGGGATGATTGATCAGCGCGCGCGCCACGCAGACGCGCTGCTGCTCGCCGCCGGACAGCTGGCTGGGCAGGTGCCGCGCGCGCTCGCGCAGGCCGACGCGGCCGAGCGCCTCCAGGGCTTCTTCTTCATCCGGCAGGGAATGATAGTATTGCGAGACCATCACGTTTTCCGCGGCGGTCAGGTAGTTGACCATGTGGAATTGCTGAAAGATCAGTCCGATCTTGTCCCTGCGGATGTCGGTGAGCCGCTTGCTGCTCTCCTTGGAGATGTCGACCCCATCCAGCAGCACCTCGCCCGACGTGGGCTTGTCCATACAGCCGATGATGTTCATCATGGTGCTTTTGCCGCTGCCGGAGGGGCCCATGATGGCCACCCATTCGCCCTGGTCCACGCGCAGGCTGACGTTGTCCAGCGCCTTCAGTTCGCCGTATACTTTCGAAACGTTTCTGATTTCCAACAGGCTCATGCCGTTATTCTCCTTTCAATACCAGGGCGGGATCGATCGCGACCGCGCGCTTGATGGGCAGCAGGCAGGATACCGCCGCGATCGCCATGGATACGATGATCGCCGCGGGCAGCAGCAGGGGCTGGAAGGTGATGGACGAGCCGAACACGTTGACGCTGACGACCTGGGCAAATACGAAGCCCAGAATGGCGCCCATCACGCCGCCCAGCAGCCCCAGGAACAGGCCCTCGCCCAGGAATTCCGCCCGGATGGAGCCGTCCGAGGCGCCCAGCGCCTTGCGCAGGCCGATTTCCCTGCGCCGCTCGGATACGACGGCCATCATGGTGGTGCTCACGCAGATCATGGTCAGCAGCAGCACCACCAGTGTGACCAGGAATACCAGCGCCGTCAGCTTTTCCAGTACGGACGCCTCGGAGCGCGCTACGCGCTTGACCAAGCGCGCCTGCACGCCGGCCTGCTGTTCAGTGATCTCATTAGCGTAGGCTTCCAACTGCTCGACGCCGGCGGATACGGACAGCTCCGCCACGTCCAGCCGGTCCTCCCCGGTCAGGGCGGTCATGTCGGCCAGCGAAAGGAATACATACCCCTCTTCCTCACCGCCGGTGGTCAGCACGCCGGTCACGGTGAAGTTCATGGTCTTCGGCCGGGCGGCCGCGGACGCTTCAGTGGCCGCGTTCAGCGCGTCCACCACGGCGGCGGAGGTGACGGTCGCGCCGCTCAGCGCGTCCACACCGTCCCCCAGCGTGAGCGGCAGCGATTGCCCGATCAGCTGGGCCAGGAACGCCTCGTCCTCCGGGATCCGCCCGCCGTATTCCGGCGTCTGTGTGGAGGCGTCCACGGTCACGGAGGCGATGGCCGCATGGTCATCCAGCACAGCGCTGACGTAGACCACGCCGCCGCCGAAGCCCTCCGCCTGACCCACGAGTGACGCGCCGGGCGTCCGGCTCTCCTCCGGCGTTTTGCCTGAAGCGGTAGTGGTGGGCTGGTAGGTCAGCTCCATCGTGGCGCCCGGCCCGACGCCGATGGTCTCGGCGATCTCCTTGCCTACCAGCGCCTGGCGCGTTTCGCTGGGGTACGCGCCCTCCACGCTGAAGTAAGGGCTGGTTTTGGTGATCTGTTCAAAATCGGTGCCCGCGGCGGTAAAGGACTGCTGCCTTGTCGTCATGTCCAGGCGCACGTAGCGGTAGGGGGCCGCGCCGACCAGCGCGTCCCCGGGGATGACCTGCAGCGCTGCTTCCAGCCGCGCGCTGTCCAGGGTTTCGCCTTCCTTGGGCAGCAGCAGCATGTTCGCGCCGTAGGAGCGGAACTGCGCGCCCATCTGACGGGGCACGTCCACATAGATGGTCACCAGTCCGGCCAGGATCGTCGCGCCGATGCCGATGGACAGCAGCGCGATCAGCATCCGCGAGCGCCGCCGCAGCAGCGAGGCGGTGATCATCCGCAGAAACATTCTTCTTTTTGTCATCACTCGTCCTCCCTTAAGGAAACGCTGATTTAATGAAGTGGTTGGATGGCAGATGGATTTTTCGGGC
>CAMNEH010000125.1 GCA_946536315.1 uncultured Clostridia bacterium | reverse complement strand
GAAGCATTACTGGCAGGGAATGGATATTATCACTATTTTAATTTGAGATTAGTATCAGCATAAAGCAGATCACCTCGATCATTTTAGCTGCCGTGTCCGTTCCGGGCATCCCGGCTTCTATGCGGGGATGGAGCTGGATCTCAGGGGAAACGATCTGGAGTTCGAGAAGGAATTCCAGCTGACCAAAGGACCACTCTCCATCGACCTGCTGATCATCCGGAAGCTGACCGACGAGCCCATCGAAAACGACATCGGCCGTTTCTTCCGCCGGCATAACATCGTCGAGTTCAAATCGCCGGACGATTGCCGGACGGGACGCACCCTTCGCTGAAGCTGCTGAGCCGGAAGGTCAAAAAGACCGACATCGAAGCGTTCATCCGCATCGCGGACCATTTCGCCGACACCGGCGACCAGCTGCGCGCCGACGCCGTACTCGAAGTGAGCACAACCGCCAATGAAATGACCTACAACGAGCTGTACGAGGAAGAAGGGACAAACATGAGCGAAGCGCTGATGCGGATCATGAAAAAGGATATTGATATGATGGTAGCAGAAGGCCACGCGGAAGGCCGTGCAGAAGGCCGCGCGGAAGGCGCGAACCTGCTGGGCGCACTGATCAGCAAGCTGATCAAGCTGGGGCGGAATCAGGATATCGAACGCGCCGCGACGGACAGCGAGTACTGTCAGCAGTTGTATCGCGAGCTTGACATTGCATAACTGTAATAGAATGAAGGGCTGCCGTCAGGCAGCCTTTTCTGTTCTTTCAAGCCTTGACGCCGTGAGGGGAAACGAATATAATCAACGGGAGCGCATACGGAAGGCGGTTTGGACGAATGAACAAGCTGGATCTGGTGGTCAAAATCGGGTCAATGGCGCTGATCAGGCGGGAAGACAACGATATTGATTATAATCTGTTTTCAAGGCTCTCGGGGGAGCTGCGGCCGGGCATGGCGCTGGTGTCCTCCGGCGCGACGGAGATCGGGCGTTTGGACTATATGAAGCGCATGGGCCGGGAATTGGACGGCGACGCGGAGGATAACAAGACCGATTACGCCGCACAGGGCCAGGCCATCCTGATGGCGACCTGGCGGCAGTTCATCTCCCCGGACTATCAGGTGCGCCAGGTGCTGGTGGAGCATCAGCACTTTAACGACCCGCAGAAGCGCGAGCACCTGCGGCGCATGCTGATGCGCTGCGCGGCGCAGGACGCGATCCCGGTGATCAACTATAACGACGCGGTCAGCGACGAAGAAAACCGCAAGCTGGAGCTGCAGCGCCTGCACACCGACCATCCGCACGAGGAAGTGGTGGAGTGCGTGGACAACGACGAAACGGCGGCGGTGGTGAGCGAGCTGATGGGCGTGCGGACCATGGTGCTGCTGACCAGCGCGGACGGCATTTATCAGGACCCGGCGGATCCCGCGACGCTGGTGCGCAACGTGCTGGCCCCGGACGCGGAACAGCTGCGCGCGCGCATCGCGGCGCTTCAGGCGCACTGCGTCGGCGCTTCCCGGGCAGGGGCCAATGGGGCGGGGGCCAAGCTCGCGTTTGCCCTGCGTTCCGCGCTGCAGGGGGTCCGCGTGATCATCGGCAGCGCTAAAAAATACCGCCTGCGGGACCTGCTGAACGGCAGCGCCCCATGCACGCGGATCGCGCTCTGTGAGGAGGATGAATATGGAATCGCTTCAGCCATTGACTGACGAAGAACTGGACGCTCTGGACGACCTGGACCTGGACGCGATGACCGACGAGGCGCTCAGCCGACTGCTGGCGCGCGTGCGCCTGACCTATCCGGCCGTGGCGGCCAGGGAGCCGGCGCAGACGGATTCGGACGCGTACCTGATCTGGCAGGAGGATCTGGAAACCCTGGACGATTACCTGGATGAGCTGACGGAAAGACTGGCCCCTGACGGCGAATAAGGAGGCCCGGAATATGGAAATCAATTATCAGTCGATCGTGAATTACCTGAAAACGCAGGGTGTCCTCCTGCTGCGCGGCATCCTGGTGCTGGTAGTGGGCATGTTCGCGATTCACTGGATCTTCAAGCTGCTGAAGCATAATGACAAGTATATCAAGATCGAGCCGACGCTGAAGGGCTTCCTGGACAACCTGATCAAGCTGGTGCTGTACATCGTCGTCATCCTGACCGCCGCCAACGTCATGGGCATCCCGGTCACCTCGGTCGTCACCATCGTCGCGAGCGCCGGCGTCGCCATTTCCCTGGCGCTGCAGGGCGCGCTGAGCAACCTGGTCGGCGGGGTGATCCTGCTGCTGCTCAAGCCGATCAAGGTGGGGGAGTATGTCAAAATCGGCGATATCGAGGGCACGGTCAAACGTATCGGCGCGTTCTACACAGAGCTGGCGATGCCGGACAACCGGTTCATCGTGGTGCCGAATTCCTCGCTGACCAACACGTCCATCGTCAATAACTCGCGCATGGGCACGAGGCGGCTGGATGTGAGCTTTTCGGTCAGTTACGCGGCGGACATCGCGAGGGTCAAGCAGGTGCTGATGGAGGTGGTCAGCCGCCAGGACGCCATCCTGCCCGATCCCGCGCCGGTCGTCCTGATGACGGAATGCGGGGACAGCGCGCTGAAATTCGTGATCCGCGTCTGGACCAACAACAGCGATTACTGGAAGGTGAACTTCTTCCTGCTGGAGGAAGGCAAGCAGGCGCTGGACAGGGCGGGCATCGCCATTCCCTATCCGCAGCTTGACGTGCACCTCACGCCTTCTGCGTAGCCTCGTGCTCCTCGATCACCTGCCGCAGCGCGGCGAGGATCTCGTCCACGGGGTAACCGCTCAACCGGCTCGCGTCCGCGATGTTCGAACGCCGGATCATGGCCCGGCCGATCGCGGTTTTCGCGATTTTCAGGCGTGAATCCCTGGCGATGCCGTAATCTATGAGCCAGGGGTAGGCGTCGACGAGGTCCTGAAGGCGGGTTTCCTGGGTCAGCTGCATGGGAGGATCTCTCCTTTCGTTCGTTCGATGGCATGATGTGACGGTTCCGGGCCGTACGGCCCGCGGAAACCGATATGGATGACTATACGCGGTGCGCGCGCAGCCGGTAACCGATCCGGTACACGGTATCGATGGCGTGAAAGCCGATCTTTTTGCGCAGACGCTGGATGTGCACGTCCACCGTGCGCGTGTCGCCCGGCGACAGATAGCCCCAGGCAGTGCGCAGCAGCTCCTGACGGGAAACGGCCTCGCCGGCGTGCTCGGCCAGTTCGCTCAGCAGCAGGTATTCCTGTTCGGTGAGGGTGCTGCGCATTCCGTCCAGGTAGATGGAACGGTCGCGGTCATCCAGGTAGAGTTGCTTGGCCTTTTCGTTGGCCGGTTGGCACATGAACAGACTGCTCATCACAATCACCTCCGACCATTCTGACGAAGCAAGGGGCTGTTTTGTTGCAAAGCAGGGGCAATGTTCACAATTTTTTCATAATTATGTGTTTTGGAGGAACGTCGTGAGCGCGTTTGAGCAGGAAATGCAAGCGCTGTACTTTGGCAGCATGCCGGTGGAGCATATCTTCCTGACGGAATACATGCCGGCCGCCCGTGGGGATTACGTCAAGGTGTACCTGATGTGCATGTACCACAGCCGGATTCCAGGAGATACATCGAAAGTGGAGGACGTTGCCAGAGAACTGAGCCTTGAAACAGAAACGGTGGAGAATGCGATCCGTTATTGGGAAAGAAGGGGACTCCTGGTGGTGATTGGCGACAATCCACTGCGCTATCAGCTGCGCTCGGCCATCCAGCGCGCCATCAGCGGCGAGCCGCTGCGGGCGGATAACGCGTTCGTGGAATTCAGCGAGCGGGTGTACGAGCTGTTCGGCGAAAGCCGGAAGGTGCGGCCGTCCGAGATTTCCATGGCCTACGAATGGGTCGAGGAGGAGGGGCTGTCGCCGGAGGCGGTGCTGATCCTGCTCAGGAGCATGTGGACGATGCGCGGCGCGCAGTTCAATTTTCAGCAGGCCGGCCAGATGGCGGTGAAGCTGCGCGAAAATGGCGCGCAGGACGCGGCCGGGGCGGAGCGCTACCTGCGCTATCAGGAGTCCGTTCACCGCGGCGCGCAGGCGGTGCTCAGGCGGCTGGGCCGCCGACGCTACCCTTCGGAGGACGAATTGGCGCTGTACCGCAAATGGGTGGATGAATGGGGATTTACCCAGGAGGGCATCCTGGCTGCCTGCAAGGAGACGACCTCCGCCGGGGAGCCGAGCATGAAATACCTGGATGGCATCCTGGCCAGGCTCCATACCGGGAACGGGCAGCCGCAGGGCGCCACAGCGGTCGAGGACAGCATTGACAAAGGGAGAGAGGAACTGAAGCGCGCCGCCGAGGTGCTGAACGCGCTGGGGGCGAGACTCCGTCCGGAAGCCGTGCTGCCGATTTGCCGGGAGCTGGAGGAAACCCGCCCGCAGGAGCTGATTGTGTATGCGGCGCAGGAGTGCGCGCGCAACGGTAAGAATACGCTCGAGGACCTGACGCGGCTGCTGGAAAGCTGGGACAAGCGGGGGCTGCGGACGGAAGCGGATGCGCGGAGCTATGTGCAGCATGTGCGGACGCTGGACGCGACGCTATACCGCATCTATGAGGCCTGCGGCTACCACGGCCGCGCCGGCAAAACGGACCGCGAATACCTGGAACGCTGGCAGGCCATGGGCTTTGAGGAAGACCTGCTTCTGCTGGCCGCGCGGCAGGCCAGCGGCGCGTCCAGCCAGAAAATGAAATATATCAACTCCGTGCTCAAAAGCTGGCAGCAGAACGGCGTCACTACACTGAACCAGGCGGAGCGGCTGCCCGGCCGCGCGCAGAGCGCCGGCAAAAGGGTCAGCGCCCAGCAGTACAAGCAGCGTGAGTACAATGAGGAAGAGATGCAGGACGTCCTGGGGGTGGACGATCTGTTTAAGGAGGCGCCGGATGGACAGGAGAATCCGTGACCAGCTGAATGAGGAATACCGCCTTCAGCGCGAACGCAACGCCGCTGAGGAGCAACGCCGGCGGGAGGAAATCCGCACGTCCGCGCCGCGCGTCTGGACGCTGATCACCCAGCGGCAGGACATGATCGAGCGCTTCTGCCGGCAGGCGCTCGCGGACGGCGCTTTTCAGCCGTCGGAAGCCGCGCTGCGCGAAGCCAACGCCGCGATCCGCGACGCGCTCGTGCAGGCCGGATACCCGGAAACGTACCTGGAACCGGTCTTCCGCTGCGAAAAATGCCGCGATACCGGGATCATGGGGGACACCGTCCGGCAGGAGTGCGATTGCTGGCGCCGCCGCGCGTTTGAGCTGGCGAACACTGTCGGGCAGCGTGACGAATCCTTCGAGCGTTTCGACGAGAACGTGTTCCCGGAAACGGTGCCGAAGGGCCGGACCATCACCCAGCGCGAGGAAATGCGCCGTCTGCGCGCGTACTGCGAGGCGTACGCGAACCGTTACCCGGAGCAGCGCCCGCGGGATATGCTGCTTTATGGCGCGAGCGGGCTTGGCAAGAGCTACCTGCTCCACTGCGTGGCGCGGCGGCTGCAGGAAAGGGGCTTCCAGGCGGAGCTGATCAGCGCGTACGACGTGATCCGCGTCATGCGCGACGCGTACTTCGGCCGCGAGGACGACACCCAGCGCCTGTACGACGCGGACGTGCTGCTGATTGACGACCTGGGCATGGAGCCTATGATGGAGAATATCACCATCGAGCAGCTTTTTCAGCTCGTGAATGTCCGCCGCAGCAGGGAGCTGCCCATGGTGTTCAGCACCAACCTGGATACGGAGGAAATACGCCAGCGGTATACCGAACGCCTCGCGTCCCGACTGTTTGACCGAACGCTTTGTCAGGTCATCCGTGTCGTGGGGGAGGATATCCGGCAAAAGAGCCACAGCGCGCTGCGTGAACAGTGACCGTCGGCTGACATTTGCATTCGCGCTGCCGGTATGCTATAATCCGGACAGCGTCCGGCGCTTGGACGGACGGCGATCTGTCTGATGAGGTGACAAATTGAACGATCAACGCTTATCGCACATCCGCAATTTTTGCATCATCGCACACATCGACCACGGCAAATCGACGCTCGCGGACCGCATCCTGGAGAAGACCGGCGTGTTTGAAAAGCGTGAGATGGTCGATCAGATCCTCGACTCCATGGACGTGGAGCGCGAGCGCGGCATCACGGTCAAATCCAAGGCGGTGCGCATGCAGTACCGCGCCAGGGATGGGGAGACGTATGTCCTGAACCTGATCGACACGCCGGGCCACGTGGACTTCTCCTACGAGGTCAGCCGCGCCCTGGCCGCGTGCGAAGGCGCGCTGCTGGTGGTGGACGCGACCCAGGGCGTCGAGGCGCAGACGCTGGCGAACGTCTATCTCGCGCTGGAGCACGACCTGGAAACGGTGCCGGTCATCAACAAGATCGACCTGCCCAGCGCGCGGCCGGAGGAAGTGCGCGCGGAAATAGAGGAGGAAATCGGTCTCGACGCGTCGGACGCGCCGCTCACCAGCGCGAAGCTCGGCCTGGGCATCGATGACGTGCTGGAGGCCGTGGTGACGCGCATGCCGCCGCCGGACGGCGACGAGGGCGCGCCGCTCAAGGCGCTGGTGTTTGACGCCGCGTACGACAATTATCGCGGGGCGATCTGCTTCGTGCGCGTGATGGAGGGCACGGTGCGTCCGGGTATGCGCATGCGCCTGATGCAGACAGGCGCCGAGTTTGACATTGTCGAGACGGGCGTGTTTACGCCGGGCTATACGCCGATGCCGGAGCTGAAGCCGGGGGATGTCGGCTATATCGCCGCCTCGATCAAGGATGTGGCCGAAACGCGCGTGGGCGACACGATCACCGACGCGGCCAGGCCGGCGGCGGAGGCGCTGCCGGGCTACCGCCAGGTGCAGCCGGTGGTCTTCTGTGGCATTTATCCCTCGGACGGGGCGGATTATGAAAACCTCAAGGACGCGCTCGAGAAGCTGCGCATGAACGACGCTTCCCTGCATTTTGAGCCGGAAACGAGCACGGCGCTGGGGTATGGCTTCCGCTGCGGCTTCCTGGGCCTGCTGCATATGGAGATCATCCAGGAGCGCCTGGAGCGCGAGTTCGACCTGGACCTGATCACTACGGTGCCCAACGTCGTGTATGAGGTCGTCAAGACGGACGGCACGGAGCTGAGCATTGACAACCCGGCCGCGCTGCCGCCCGTGAACGAGGTGGCCGAAATGCGCGAGCCGTATGTGCGCGCGACCATCTATACGCCGGAGGAATATGTGGGTCCGCTGATGGACCTGTGCCAGTCCAAGCGCGGCACGTTCATGGATGAGCAGTACGAGGGCAAGCGCGTCCGCCTGATCTATGAGATCCCGCTGAACGAAGTCATCTACGATTTTTTTGACCAGCTGAAATCCCGCAGCCGCGGCTACGCCTCATTCGATTACGAGCTGATCGGCTGCCGCAAATCGGACCTGGTGAAAATGGATATCCTGCTGAACGGCGAGATCTGCGACGCCTTCACCATGATCGTGCACAAGGA